>JAIRZP010000053.1 GCA_031267175.1 Coriobacteriales bacterium
CTGCTTTCTTTCTTTTCCATGACGTCTCCTTTCCTTAGGACTTGACGGTTTCGGTGACGATGACTTCGGTGACGATGGTATCGAGATCCCTACCACCGGTCTCACGACGGACAAAGACGAAGGTGCAGATAAGGCCGATGGCCGCGGGGAAGAGCAAGAGCAGCATGATGTTGTTCCAGTTGCCACCCATCATCGGGGTGATGGCGCTGAACACGATGGGGGCAGCTGCGCCACCAAAGCGTGCAAAGGCCTGGCACCACGACACTCCTGTGTTCCTCACCTGCGTCGGATAGCTCTCAGGCATCAGCGGCTGGACTCCGGTGATGGCGAAGTTCATGGCAAAGCCGATAAGGAAGAACAGGAACATGCAGTAGGCAAACGCGCCCGGACCAACCGTGAGAGCAAAGATGACCACGGCTACCATTAAGAACAGCCAGGAGAAGATGAGCGTTCTCTTTCTCCCGAACTTATCTGACAGGAAGCCAACGGTGACATTGGAGCAGATAGCCGCAACGTTGTTGAAGGTCTGCATGGCAGAGGCGTCTGCCGGCGTGTAGCCAAATCCGGTCATCATCGGTACCATCCAGGGATTGAGGCCGTAGACGAAGACCTGCCCGATGAAGTACATGGTCCAGATGGCCGCGGTGGCCACGATGAACCGCTTGGAGAAGAGCACCTTGGGATTGGCCTTGGCGATCTTGGGTGGAACACTGAGGTCGGCGGCATTGAGGACACCGATCTTGTCGGTCATGTTATTGCTCGCGACGAGCTGGTTGAGGCGGGCAACAGCCTTGTCAGCATAGCCGGAGTTGGCATACCAGTGCGGCGTCTCCTTCATGAAGATACCGAGCAGCACACCATAGATGACCGGCAGCACGCCGATGAGATAGGCGACGCGCCAGTTCTGGGTCTGGTTTTCCAAGACGGAACCGTCCGCACCGTGTAGTGAATAGAGTGCGTCGGCACCTGCCGGGGCAAACGGGATGACCATAGGGGTGGTGACACCGTTGAGCGCGGTGATGACGAAGCCCGCTACCACCCAGCCAGCAACCATGAACGCCATACCAAAGGTGATGAAGACGCCACGGTTCTTGGAGGGAATGGTCTCGGAGAAACAGGTCGTGACAACCGGGATACAGGAACCAACGCCAAAGCCGGCAATGAGCCTGGTTATGGCGTAGAACCAGATATCTGTGGCGTAGGCCTGCGGCAGCGTGAACGCGCCGTAGAAGATGATGGCCATGACCAGGGTCTTCTTGCGGCCGATTCTGTCGGAGATGATACCGCCGACTGCGCCGCCGATGACCATACCGAGCAGGCCCCACGAAGAAATCGAGCTGCCGAGTGCGGCTAACGATGCCCGGGCAGCGCCGGTAGCCTCGTTGAGGCTCACTGCGACAATGGATGTGTCGGCCCCACTTGGATCGAGATAGAACTGCAAGGTGTTTGCCACGTTTGCAGTCGTTTGGCTTGCGACCATGAAGTCATAGCCGTCAAAGATCATCGCAAAGCCCAAAAAGGCGAACATCGCCCACGTGAACCCGTTGATGCCAAGCTGGTCTATGATGCTGGATACGGTGAACTTGTTACCATTACCACTCATCACTCCTCCTTACTTTCATCATTCCTCCTTAACGTACAATGGATACAAACTGAAACGGACGGTTAGATCTGTACAGGACGCCGGTAGTTACCCGGCACAAGGTGCACCGTCTGTTTCGCAACGCCAGAACAACAAACCCTCCTCTCCTTGACCTTTCTTTCTTTACGGCGGGGCGGAAGACCAACTACCGATTCCTGCCCCCTGCTCCTTCCTCCCTCTGCTTTTGCGCAGACCGGGGGAACTGGACTAGGATTATAATAGTGAGAGTGAGAAGAGCGACATCATAAGGAGATTATGTCACGCATCATAAGCAGCTTGGGATTTAGCCAGTTTTGAGGAAAACACCGCAGGAATTGGCCAGAAATTGTTCCTGCTCATCATAGTACCCTTATGGTTTTGACTTGACTCGTGCCACCAAACTGCGATAATGCAGATAAGGCGTTGACAGAGTGCACTAGGAGTACTGCGGCACAAGGCACCGGGCATTATTCGGTTTTTTGATTCAGGAGGATTGCATGTCTGACAGTACGGCTCGTACGAGCGGGAATGAAACAGTGCCCAAAAACTCCCCTGCTCCCAACCCAAATGCCAAACCCTCGCCTGCGCAAAGCTCAGAACCACTGCTCCGTGGCCTCATGACAACGGTAAGACCGACCCTCATCCTGGGGCTGGGGCTGTACTGGGTATGGCTGCACGCGATGCTCTACACGGCGTTTCCCTCCTTTGTCTTTACCAATCCGCTCTATGAGTCTGTGTCCTACCAGTTTGGCGTGGTGTTCCTCATCACGTTTATCGTGGCTGCTTTTGGTATGGGCGCACTCAACGACCGCATCACCTTCTTTATCAGACGACGCAGGTTCCAGATGACCGTTGCCGTGGTACTCTCGGTGTCTACGGGCTGTCTGCTGCTGTTGGGTGGATCCCTCAGCCTGCCGATAGTCTTTATCGCGGAGGGCCTGAGCGGCCTGGCGGCTGGCTTTCTGCTGCTCTTATGCGGCGAGGCCTACCGTCGTCCCGAGCCACGCGCTATCGTGATGAACAGTGTGCTCAGTGTGCTCTGCGCGTTTCTCGTCTACCGGTGTCTCGTATTCTTTCCTCCTCTCATCTATTTTGACATCGCCAGCATCGTCTTTACCCTCCTGCCGCTTGGCGTGGTGCTGTTTTTGCAACTGGCGCTGTACGGGGGGTGGAAGATCACCCAGCCACAGCAATTCATCGTCACCCGAGAGGGCACAAGGGTAGCCACGCCGGGGCTGATGGAGACCCTGACCTTTCACCGGCTCGATATAAAGCAGGGGAGGCTCTTTTTAAGGATAGGGCTGCCGTTCGTCTTTTTTGGCGTGGTGCTCAAGGTCCTCTGCGATACGGTGTTCAGGCAGTCCGTTGAGGCTTCGTTCCTGAATACCAGCTGGGGCGGATTCCTTCTGCAGACCCTCCTCCCCTGCCTCGTTTTGCTTGTCATGGCCGTCATCTTTATCGCAACCAGGCAGTCCAATGAAGACGACCAGCTCTTCCGCTTTGGTATTCCCCTCGTGGGCATCTGCATATTGCTGGCCTGCCTCACGGAAATGAGCGGCATCGCCAGCAGCGCCTTTGCCTCAGCCGGCTATCTGTGTCTGGAGATCATGCTCTGGGTGGGCCTGTGTGTCCTCTCACACAACTATCGCATATCGTCTCTGCTCGTTATGGGCTCGGGCCGCGGGGCCCTGGCGCTGGGGATGTTAGCCATGACCGTGGCGATGATGATGACCGCTGGTGCGCAGCAACTGTTTGAGGCCGGACTTATTCAGGCGCTTATGCTTGTGATGCTTGTGTGCGGCTCTGCGCTCCTGCCGCGGGGCAAAGATGTTGAGGCGCTCTGCGCTCCTGAGGGTGCCGTTGCAGCCGAACAGCCTGCCACTGAGCAGGGGGAGGGGCGCGACGCCAAAGAGCAACAGCAGACCACCGGCAACGAGAAGCGGTTCATCGTACGCTGTGAGCGCATCGCTCACATGTACCTGCTCTCTCCACGCGAGGTCGAGGTCTTCATCCTACTGGCCAAGGGACGCAACACCGCCTACATATCCAAGAACCTCTTTATCTCTGAAGGTACGGTGCACACGCACATGCTCCACATCTATAAGAAGCTCAACATCCATCGACAACAGGAACTCATAGACATGGTCGATGTGCTCAACACAACCGCCGCGCAATAGCCAATAAACTACCAGGTCCCCTGCCAGTATTGCTGGCAGGGGACCTGGATGGTAATCACACGTATGGAGTAGCCGGTTGAAGAGATACTTGCGTTCCTCTTATGACTCTACCATGACGATAGGCTTGATGAGGTCGCGGGGCTTGTCTTTCATGAGCATGAGCGCCTCCTCAATCTTGTCAAAGCCCTCAAAGCGATGCGTGATGAGCTTGCTGGTATCGAGCCTGCCCGTCTCGAGAAGACTGGCCAACTTCTGCATGCGCAGCCTGCCGCCCGGCATGAGGCCGCCTGCTATGGTCTTGTGTCCCATGCCAACGCCCCAGTCAACGCGCGGTATCCTGATGAACTCGCCCTCGCCGAGGTAGTTGACGTTGCCAATGGCGCCACCGGGCCTGAGCATGCGTACGGCCTCGGCAAAGGTGTCGTTGTTGCCACCGGCGATAAGCACGCGGTCAACGCCCTCGCCACCGGTCTTTGCGAGGATCTGCTCGTCGATGGGGCCTTCCTTATAGCTGATGATGTCGGTGGCGCCGTATTCCCTGGCCACCTTGATGCAGTTGGGACGCGTACCCACGGCATAGACGTGCGAGGCACCCTTGAGTACCGCACCGGCAACGCCCATGAGGCCTACCGGACCAATACCGATGACGACGACCTTGTCGCCGTACTGCACGCCGGCAAGCTCAGAGGCATGAAAGCCCGTGGGCACCATGTCGGAGAGCATGGCCGCGTCGGCAGGGTCGAGGCCTTCCGGCAGGGGCGCCAGATTGCCGTCGGCGTCGTTGACGAGGGCGATCTCACCAAAGAGACCGTCAGCGACGTTGGAGAACTTCCAGCCTCCCAGTATGCCACCGGAATGCATGGAATAGCCCGCCTGGGCCGCCAGCGAGTTCCAGTCCGGCGTGATGGCGGGAATGATGACCTTGTCGCCCGGCTTGAAGTCCTTGACCAGCGAGCCGACCTCGTATACCTGGCCAACACCCTCGTGTCCCAGCGTAAGGTTGGTGCGCTCGCCTACGGCGCCTTCCCATACCGTGTGCACATCGGAGGTGCACGGGGCAAGCGCTATGGGCTTTACCAGTGCATCCAGGGGCCCGCACTCGGGAACAGGCTTCTCTACCCAACCGACCTCACCAATCTTCTTCATTACAAATGCTTTCACTACACTCACTCCAATCTGGTCAGAGGAAAAGGCCGAGATCAGAAATTGCCCGGGCCCGGCCTTTTCCGGGAGCCTCGTTTTGAGACTCCCCTTTTTTACAGGAACCGCGGATGCGGCTCCCCTTGCAGACGTATCAATATACCACAGTGTTAAGGAAACAATTAAATCTTGACTTCCTCACCTTTTTCGTTATACAGCTTCATGAATCCATACCCTGCGGCAGCAACCAGTTGGGCTATGCACACTAATATCGACAGAGCCCACCAAGGCCAGCCGTTGTCGATGAAAAAGCCACCGATGGGATTACCGAGCATCATGCCTACGTCTATGGCGATGGTGAAGAGCGCAATGGCGCCCGGGCCATAACGAGGATCCGGTACCGTTTGCGTGACGAGCGTCCACATGGCGGCGCAGAAGCCGGACTCGATGACCGAATAGAGGATGACCATGGCGATGATGCCAGCGAAGAAATTGACCTGGAAGATCATGAAGAAGATGACCGCATAGAGCACCGAGTCGATGACGATGAACCGACGCCGTCTGGTGATTTTGTTGAGTATGAGGCCAAAGCCAAAGCAGGCAAAGACCTCGATGGCGTACATGATGCCGGTGAAGATATTGGCCAGTGCATAATCGGGAGTGCCCTGTACGCCTACGATAACCTCCGGCGTCAGGACGGTGGTCGGGTCAAAGGTGCCGAGTGCGCCCGTCGTTGTCCAGAAGGTACAAATCCAGGCGATGACCACACTGTTGGCCACACCAAAGGCAAAGCCCGCCAACACGACAAACCAGACATTCTTTATCTTGACAACGCTGAAGATGCTGATTCCGGCCGTGTCCTGGACATCAGCATGGTTCTGATCGCGCGGGGGATCCTTGACGATAAGCGCATACAGAATGAGCGCAACAACCAGGATGACCAGGCCGATGACATACAGTATCATCCAGTGCCAGGTTCCGTCGGGGCCAAAGCTGAAGAACTTACCAAATGATTCAATGAGCGGGGCACCGAGGAACATCGACGAGGCGATGCCGACCTGCTGCCAGCCACTGAACAGACCCATGGGAGCACCACGCTTCTCAATGGGGAACCACATGGCAATGGCGCTGGGAGCAATAACGCCAATAAGACCCAGGCCAAAGCCTTCTATGATGCGGCTTACCATGATGGTGACCTGGTCGGACGCAACAAAGAGTCCGAGCAAACCGCCCAGAATGGCAAACAGCAACGATACAATACCGCCTATCCTGATGCCCCACTTTTTAATGATGGCAACAGCCGGAAACGCCAGGACAATACCGATGAGGGTAAACATACTGACAATCCACCCGGCATCGGTGGCGTTAACATGCAGATCGCCGATGAACGACGGTATCAGGGGGATAGCCTTGTACTGTGCAACTGCCAACGAACACGCCGCGACAAACACAATAATCATAACAAGCCAAGCACCCTTGGGGGATTTTGTCTTAACGTTATTATCTTTCTGACTCATTTTGTCTCTCCTTTTACTAGACGCCTTTACACGTATTGAGGGTCCTACCTACTGGGTGACGCATCCTCTCATAATTCCATCAGCAGCCCCTTAGAACGAAGGTTTACCGGATCTCGTTGTTCCACTGTCATAACTCCCGGATAATATCCCCCACCCGCTCCTTGGCATCCCCAAAGAGCATGGAGGCGTTCTCCTTGAAGAAGAGCGGGTTTTGTACTCCCGCGTAGCCGGTTGCCATGGAGCGCTTGAA
>JAIRZP010000104.1 GCA_031267175.1 Coriobacteriales bacterium
AGCGTCAGTTCATGGGAGAGCAGGTCGAGGAGCGCATCGTGGGGACGGCTGGCATTGGCAGCGAGGATCTTCTGATTGCGTGGACAGGCTTCCTGGCAGGCATCGCAGCCGTGGATGCGCTGTGCCATGAGCGGCCGTATCTCGCGCGGTATGGAGTCGGTGATACCAAAGCCCCGCTCCTTAGTGGTCATCCAGGCGTTGAACGGCAGGCAGCGGCGGGGATTGAGCCGGAACGGCTCATAGAGGGCACCGGTGGGGCAGGCATCCAGGCAGCGCGTACAACTCTCGGGACAGGTACTCACAGGGCCCGGCTCGTCGTAGTCGAGTTCAGCGTCTACCAGGAGCGTGCTGAGCAGTACGAACGACCCCAAACGAGGTGCATAGGCGCAGCAGTTCTTGCCAAAGCTCGTAAGCCCCGCACGCACCCCTGCCCAGCGCTGTGGCAGCCAGAGCGCATTCTCACAGGCAAGCCCTTCGTTAGCGAGAAAATCCTGCATGAGCGCGAGCCGCGCCCCGTTGATATTGGTGGGCGGCGCAAAATAGCTGCGACTCTGATAGATCCTCCCCATGAGCGTGCAGAGTTCCGGGGGAAAGTAGTGCTGCGTGTAGTCGTAGACGAGCACGACTATCGAGCGGGCAAAGGGCACTTTCTCGCGTGGTCGGCCCCAGGCAAGCGGCTCACGTGGCCCCTGTGTCCACCAGTCGTAGTACTCGCCACTGCCGCTCAGCACCTCTATGAACTCGTCAAAGTCGTCTACAGGAGCAAAACCCACCCTGCTGTAGCCTATGTCGAGTGCGTACTCCCGTATCCTCGTGCTCAGCGTCCTGTCCATCTATCCCTTGCCTCTCTTTGTCGGGGTTTGTCGGGAACGGGGCAACTGTCCTTTGACGGGGACGGGGCAACTGTCCCACTTTGGCAACAAGCACTGCGTTTACGTACCATCCTTCACGCCCAATGTGGGACAGTTGCCCCGTCCCCGTTGTTCCTTCTCTGCCGAAGTGGGTCCCTTGCCCCGTCCCCGTTGTCCTGCGTCATCACGGAGTCGGGGGAGCCACGGTCAGGGTCACCGTTACCGCCGTCCCTCTCTCCACGGACGTGCCCGCGACGGGATCCTGCGATGTCACCGTGCCGCTCGTGCTTCCGGCGGCCTTGATGTACAGGCCCCAGTTGGTGAGCGTGGCGCTCGCGTCCGCCCAACTCTGGCCTGTGAGATCGGGCACGATGACCGTTTCCACCGGAGCAGGCTCCGGGCCCAGGGAGATGGTGAGGGTCACGGTCTCGCCCTTGTTTGCCGTGCCGACCTTGTCCTGGTTCATGACATAGCCGGCAGTCACATCAGAATGAGCATCGTCGGTGTAGCTAACCTTGAATCCAGCACCGGTGATGGCTGCCTCGGCAGCACTCTTGCTCATACCATAGACATTGGGAATCTGACCTGTCTCAGGGCCGGTGGAGATGTTGACGGTTATTCGGGTGCCTTCGGCGACCTTGCTGCCAGCGGCTGGGCTCTGGGCGCAGACCAGGCCGCTTGCTACATCCGGGTCGGCCTTGGAATCGCCGGCAACATAGACGAGCTTGAGGTCGGTCAGGGTCTTCTCGGCCACGTCGGGTGACATGCCGCGCAGATCGGGGAGGTCGATGTTGCCACTGCCGCTGGAGATAACCAGGTCTATCTTGGTGCCCTCGGCAACCTTGGTCTGGGCGGCCGGGTTCTGGGAGATGACCGAGCCTGCCGTCACCGTCTCGGAGTTCTGCTCGGACACTTCGCCCATGGTCAGTTTGGCCTCTTCGATGAGGGTCTTGGCATCTGCCTGGGTCAGTCCCACCACCTTGGGCACAGCGATCTCACCCGCATTGGTGTTGGTACAGAAGGCAAAGTACAGCCCCACGCCAGCAAGCAGCAGCACCAACACCACAACGAGCGTGATGACGAGCGGCTTTTTGGAACTGGGCTCGTTATCGGGCCTTCTACCGTTACCCGTGCCTCCCGCCTTGGTATAGGTGGCATTGGTGGCCAACTCCGGCATGACAGCCGTGCCCGCGATGGCCGGCACCACAGCCGGTGTGGTAATCAACTGCGTGCGGGCCTCGGAGTCCACACCGCTTATGGGCTTGCCCTGTATATATTGGTTGAGGGCGAGCCGCATCTCGTCAGCCGTGGCAAAGCGGTTGGCAGGCTGCTTCTGCATAGCCTTGAGAATGATGGCCTCAAGCCCAGCGTCGATGGTGTTATCAACAGAGCGCGGCGGTACCGGCTGCTCGTTGACCTGCTTGACGGCGATGAACACGGCATCCGGCCCATCAAAGGGAACCCTCCCCGTCACGGCCTCGTAGAGCACAACGCCCAGCGAGTAGATGTCGGTGGCGGGCGTAAGGTCCTTGCCCTGTGCCTGCTCGGGCGAGACATAATAGGCGGTGCCCAGCACCGAGCCGGTCTGCGTGAGGTTGGCACTGTTGGCGCGCGCGATACCAAAATCCATGACCTTGGCGTTGCCGTCGGGCTGCACCATGATGTTCTGAGGCTTGATGTCGCGATGGATGATGTCGTAGCTGTGGGCCACACCCAGCGCCGCGGCAACCTGGGAGCCTATCTCGGCCACCTTGCGTTGGTTGATGGCGCCGCGCTGCGTGATAGCGGTTTTGAGGTCGGTGCCCCGGACGTACTCCATGACGATGTAGTAGGTCTTGCTCGCGTCTTCAAAGCCCCAGTCATAGATGTTGACGATATAGGGGCTCTGCAGATTGGCCGCTGCCTGCGCCTCCTGCTTAAAACGCACCGCAAAGGTCTCATCTGCGGCATATTGTGGCAGCATGACCTTGACCGCTACCGTTCTACCCAAGGTCTCATCTGTGGCCTTATAGACCTCGGCCATGCCTCCGATACCGATTTTTTCGGTGAGGCGATAACGCCCTGCGAATACACTGTCAATCACGACGATCCTCCAGCTTCTCTGTAACCATTAGATAATACCATGACTGCGCTTCTCTGAACCATCTGATATCAATCGTTTTATTCATAGGCCGCAATCGCTGCCAGCAGAATATCCCGCGCCCGGGGAGTGGCTACGCCTTCGCCGGCTTCCTCAAGCACGATAGCCACTACGACGCTCCGGCCACCAACTTCCACAAAGCCCACAAACCACGAATCATCCACACTCCGCCCGGTTTCTGCGGTGCCGCTCTTTCCGTGCACCGCGTAGCCCGGTATCTGGGCCGCAGAGGCAGTACCGGAACTCACAACACCCTCCATGGCCGCTCTGACATCGGAGATGACCTGGCTGGAGGCCACGTTGCCAAATACCTCTGGCTTGGTCTCAGAAACCCGCGCACCACTGGCCGAAAGCACGCCCGATACCACGTAGGGGTTCATGAGCGTGCCGTTGTTGGCAAACACCGAGCCTACCATCGCCATCTGCACGACGGTGGCCTGCGGGCCCGCGGGGGAACCCGGATGCTCGCCCACCGGTTCGCCGGCCCCGGCCCAGGCTGTCTCCCACTCGGTCATCACAGCGGGATCCGGCATGAGCGAGGTGGCCACATCAAAGTCCTGGCCCACGCTGGCATCAAAGCCAAAGGCGTCGGCTGTTGAGACCAGTGTTGCGGGGCCCATCCCGTCGGCCAGCTGCGCAAAGACCGTGTTGGAGGAGAGCTCAAAGCCCCGTTGTACGCTCACCGTGCCGTAGTTATTGTTATTGAAGTTGGTCACCGGTGCGCCACCAATCTCCAGGGAGGAGGGGGCCTCATAGCTATCGGTGAGCTTGACGCCACCGCTGTAGAGCGCCCCGGTGAGGGTCACCATCTTAAAGGTGGAGCCGGGTGGATACAGGCCCTGGGTGGCCCGGTCAAACAGCACGCCCGCGTCCCCCGCTCCCTCTTCTGTCTGCTCCGTCTCTGCTATGACGCTGTCTACCAGATTGAGGTCATAGGTGGGGGCGCTCGCCGCCGCGAGCACCGCGCCCGTGGCAGCGTCGAGCACAACGGCACCGCCGTTGTAACCCGCGAGCGCGTCCTGGGCCGCCGTCTGTATACGTGAGTCAAGCGTCAGCTGTACGTCGTTGCCAGGGTTCTGGATGCCGGCGAGGGAGTTGACGACCTCGGTCCACGAGCTGAAGTTGGTCTCACCGTGCAGCTCCTGTTGCTGGCTTGCCTCTATGCCCGTGCTGCCGTATCGCGCACTGGAATAGCCCACGATATGCGTGGCGAGGCTCTGCTGCGGGTAGACGCGCGTGTACGTGCCGTCGTCGCCCACAACACTCTCGGCAAGCACCACCCCATCGGAGCTGAGGATGGCTCCGCGCGGCGCGGTGGCCTCACGCGCAAGCACATGGCTGTTAACGGGCATGTTCCGCACTTCGTTTGCACGCACGAACATCTGATACGCCAGGTTGCCTATACTGACGGCAAAGAGCACGGCAAACACGGTAATCAGTACGGTCAGGCGCTTGCCCAGCGCAATCCTGCCCAACACGCCTCCGTCGAGGTTGACCGTGGCCTGTAGCTCGCTCTCGAGGCCCGTACCGCTGTCGGAGATGCGCAACAGCAGCGCAACGATGATAAACGAGGCGAGGAGCGAGGAACCGCCCTGGCTCATAAAGGGGAGGGTGACACCCGTAAGAGGGATGAGCATCGTGGTGCCGCCCACGATGACAAAGGCCTGAAAGGCGATGGAAGCCGTGAGGCCCGCGGCCGAAAAGGCCTCCATGTCCGAGGCGGCGCGGCTTGCTATGGTAAATCCTCGCACGGCAAAGAGTATGAAGAGCAGCAACACCCCGGCGGCGCCCAGAAAGCCCATTTCCTCGGCCAGGGCCACAAAGATGAAGTCGCTTTCCACAAAGGTGATAAACTCGGGCATGCCCCGCCCGATGCCGGTGCCGAGCACATCGCCGTCCGCCAGGGAATAGAGGGTCTGCACGAGCTGGTAGCCGGCGGTTTGGGAGTAGGCAAAGGGGTCAAGCCAGATATCGACGCGCGCCTGCACGTGGTCGAAGAACGACCAGAGCACCACGCCACCCAGCGCCGCCAAAACCACCGCGGCAATAACAAAGCTCAGGCGGCCCGTGGCCACGTACAGCATCACGAGGAAAATGCCAAAGAACAGGATGGCACTGCCGAGATCGCGCTCGAAGATGACGAGCAGCATCGAAATGCCCCACATGGCAATGAGTGGCACGAGGGTGCGCAGGTTGGGAATGTTGATGCGGCCTACCCTGCGGCCGGAGACGGAAAGCATTTCGCGGTGTTCGGCCAGATAGCCCGCGAGAAACAGCACGATGAGTATCTTGGCCAACTCGCCCGGCTGAAAGCTGAAGTCGCCAATCCTCAGCCATATCATTGAGCCGTTGATCTCGGTGCCGATGACGGCCGGGAGGATGAGGCAGATGAGGCCGCCGATGAGGATGGTGTACTTATAGTCGCCAAGCTTCTTGACCGAGCGCACAAAGAGCAGCGTGAGCAGCATGGCCGCGATGGCGACGAAGAGCCAGAGCACCTGTCGCCCGGCCAATTCCGGTGCCAGACGCAGCACGAAGGCGATGCCTATGCCGCTGATGACAAAGCAGAGGGGGAGTATCGCCGGGTCGGCGCCCGGTGCGAGCCTTCGGAGGGCAAAATGTGAGGCCAGAAAGGCAACGAACAGCCCTACCGGCACCCCCAGCGTGGTCGGGCTCAGCGGTTGGCCGCTGTTGAGAATGGCGAGGACAAAGAGCAGGATAACCACCGGGGAGCCCGCAAGCAACAGCAGAAGCTCGATGGTACGCCTGGTAAGCCCGCTGGAGGCAGTACCGCTGGAACCCTGTCCAGCCGCGCTCAGCCCGCTGCCGCTGCCGCGCGCCCTGCGTGTTGTGGCCTGGGCACTCACGGTGTGCCGCCCCCTTGGCGTGCCTGCTGCCGGGCGGCCTGTTCCTCGTAGGAGGCGATGAGCGTGGCCGCGTCGTTAAGATTGTCCACCCGGATGCCTTCCTCAAGCCGCTCGGCCGTACTGGCCAGCAGGTCTGAGGAAAGCACGTCGGAGCTGTACTCGTACCATTGCAGGGAGAGGCCGGGCAGCACTTCTCCCGGGAGGCCGCGATACACCACCACCCTGCCTTCTTCGCTCCGCACGAACGCGCTGTTGGAGGCGTACCAGTACACGCCCCCCACCGCACAGCCTACGAGCAGCACGAGTAGCACCACAAAGGCGAGGATACCCACATGAAACCTCTGCAACCGGCGTTTTCCGCCGTCTCGGCCGTGGCGCGCCCGATAGGAGGACGTGCTGCGGCCCGCCCTGCCCTCTACCTCGTCCTCGTCAAACAGGAGAAAGCCGCTCTCTTCGGTGTTGAGCTTGACGACGATCGCGGATATGTTGTCCAGCCCTCCGCTGTCTCGCGCAGCGGCTATGAGCGCCTCACAGGCCGCCTGAGGATCCGGCTCGGCGCTGAGAAGGGAGGCGATCTCCTCGTTGGGCACCATGCCGTACAGGCCATCCGAGCAGAGCAGGAGGGTGTCGCCCGGACTGGCTTCCAGCTCATAGATGTCCGCCTCGGTCTTGGGATCGGAGCCCAGCGCACGCGTGATAACCGAGCGTTTGGGGTGAGAAGCGGCCTCAGAAGCGGAGATGTGCCCGCCGGCCAAAAGCTCGCCCACGTAGGAATGGTCGCGGGTGAGCTGCTGCAGGGCGCCGTTATGCAGAAGGTAGGCCCGTGAGTCACCCACCTGGGCCAGCAGCAGGCGCCTGCCGTCGATAAGGGCAGCGGTGAGGGTCGTTCCCATACCGGGGCGGCCTGTGCCATTTTCCGCGGCTTCAATGATGGAGCGGTTGATGACGCGCACCGTGCTGATAAGGCTCGCGGCATCGTTGATGGAGAGCGCGTTCTCGGCGAGTATGTCCACCGCCAACTCAGAGGCAACCTCTCCAGCTGCATGCCCACCCATGCCATCGGCCACCGCATACAGCGGCGGTTGTACGATGACAGAATCCTCGTTGTGCGTGCGCACGCAACCGATGTTGCTGAGCGAGCCCGCAAGGTCGGTCTTCTGGCTCATGAGCGGCCTATTCTCAGGGATGCGTCTCCAATGCCCACCACCGAGCCGGGCTCCAGCGCCGTGGGTGCGGTAATGCGTTTTCCGTCTACGAGCGTGCCGTTGGTGGATCCCAGATCCTCTACCACAAGCGCGTCGGAGAACAGGCCAAAGCGGGCGTGGCGTCCCGAGACATAGTCCGCGTTGATGACAATGTCAGATCCGGGTGAACGCCCGACGATCAAGGGCCCGGTGATGGGCATCTTGACCCCGCGTAACTCACGCGGCCCACGTTCCACGGCAATGGTCCACCGCTCACCCTTGCGGTTCTGGCCCCTGACGAGGCCAATGCCGGTGCGCATGACAGCAAAGAGGAAGAGGAAGAGCAGCAGTATCAGGAGTATGCGCCCTACCAGGAGCGTAATATCAATCACAGGGGGAACCCCTCGCTTCCCTACTCGCCAAACCGCAACACGCTGGTGCCGATGGTTATCGTGTCGCCGGATTTGAGCATGGCGCTGGTCACCGGGCGGCCATTCAAGAGCGTGCCATTGGTCGAGTCCAGGTCAACGAGCTTCCACGTGCCCGTGGCATCCTGAGAAAGGCGCGCGTGAACCCGGGAGGCGTTGGCATCGGCTACGGTAATGTCGTTTTCTCTGCCGCGGCCGATGGTGAGTTTGCGATGATCCAGGCTGTACGAGCGTTGCTCCGAGGCATTATACAGCGTGGCCCGTCCAAGGGCCGCGGATGCTTCCGGCTCGTTTTCCCGGGATGGTGTTGCCTCGGCAAACACAGCGGGCAGCGGGGCTTCTGCGGCAAGTCCGGGGAGTCCCTTCAAGGCATCTCTCCCTCGTAAAAGCGGTGCCAGATCAGAGGAATCAGGCGCATCGACATCGGGCGCGCTGACAATCCTGGGGGATACTCCCTCTTGGTGAGCAGGCGCGTCGTCAATCTGGGCGGGCACGTCCAGGCCTGCGAACTTGCCGTTGGCACGGACTGGCTGACCCCTGTCATCACGGCCATACCTCGATGGAGCGGGAGCGGCATCACGGGGAGAGGCATTGACAGGAGCCTCTGCCCTTGCAGCTGATTCCTGGGGCGCCAATCCGTAGTACTCCAGCTCCTCATCTCTGAGCTTTTTGATAATGGGGGCAGAAACCACTTCGGCGATGACATCAAAACGGCCCTTTTTGAGGCCGGGATCAGGAATAAAGCGTACCAGGGGCCTGATATCAAACTCCATGCCGGCCTCGGTTCCCTTGGCATACAGGTAGTTCTCTATCTCGGAGGCCATCGTGGGATAAAAGCCAAAGAGCCGTTTGTCGTCGCGCTCATTGACCAGGACGTTGTACAGCGTGGGGGCATATTGACGCCCGGAACCAACGAGCTTCTCCTTCTTCATCTGCTTCTCGGCCTTTTTGGCAATCTGCGCAGGCTCAATAGGGCTGGAGAACACCGCGGCCGCCGCGCCATCCACCACATCCTCGACCCTGCTCTCAAAGTTTGACATAACGCTCATGATGCCCTTCCTTTGCCTTTGCCTTTGCTAAGATCCGGCCTTGGCTGTACGCCCAACACAAGTAACAGCAGACAGAGAGCCAGGGCCAGGACAAGTCTCAGTATCGTAGCCGCCAGAAGCGCCAGGCTATCCGTTCCCACAAAGAGTACGAAGGAGAGCACATAGCCTGCCGCCACGATGCCGGTACCACACAGTGTTGCAAGGGTATATTTTACACGGCTTTTGCCGCCGATAAGTAGCGACATAACAACAGATGCCGCAAGCCAGCCTGCCAGGACGAGCCAGAACTCCGGCGTCGTACACAGGTTTATGAGCGGTATGAAGAGCTCGTTGCCGTTGGGCATCTGCATCAGCTCTGGCGCGGCACCGAGCAGATCCGCGAGTGGGAGGGCGCTCAGATGGCCGTAGAGCGGAGTGCCGTCAAAAAGCTGGCTGCCAAAACCCAGGAGCGAGGCAAAGAAGGCACTGGCGGTATCGGAGGCGACAGGGGCGGTGGTAAGCGAGAGCAGTGAGCACACAAAGCAGCCGAGGCCCGCGGTTCCAAGCGCACGCCGCCAGGTTTGAAAATATCCGGCCAGAAGGGGCAGGAGCAGAGGCAGGCCCAGTACGGCCAGGAGGGGAGAGAGCGTAAAGACGGTGGCATCCGTGGCGCTCTGCCTGCCGACGGCCGCCCACCAGGCGGAGCACGCGGCCAGGACCAGTATGCCCACCAGCCAGTTGCCGGTAAAGAAGAAGCTGAGCACCAGACAGAGCGTAGCCAGTGCCGCTCCCACACGGGGCACGATACAGGCCGTAACGGCACAGACTGCCGTGATGGCAAGACGCGCGGCAAAGGCGGTGTCGAGCAGGGCCGGCGTGGCGCTCCCGGTGCTGGTTGCCGCGGCGGTGGCGGCCTGGGCCAGGGGTTCGCTGAGGTAGGGGAGTGCGCTGAGAGCAATCCAGGCCATGCTCGCCGCTGCCACGGCAGCCACCACGCGCGCGAAGAAGAGCTGTCCCCGAGCGCCGAGCCTTTGCCACAGGGGCAGGCTGGCGCCACGGGCCGCGCGTTCCTCTTTCCGCGCGGCGCGCTGCTGGGCACGGCGCTCCCTTCTGAGGGCCTCCTCCTCATCCTCGTATTCGTCGTCAGAGCTGCTCCATAACGGCACGGCAGCGTGGCTGCCCGGAGCGTCTTCGGCCAGGCCCTCTCCCGCTGCTTCGGAGCTGGTTTCGTCCGATTCGTCTGCACCCCTCAGGGCAGCTCCATCAGCGGCTTCAGAAAACGGCGATGCCCCCGTGCCCTCGAGAAATCTGGCCTCCCTGCCCACCCACGCCCTCACGAGCGATTTGAGCCTGCGGCGGCCCGGCCCCAGCTTGCCGAGGTAGGGCCTGAGTTCCAGCCAGAAGTCCGCCACCGAGGGAGGACGTGCCTCCCGTGAGGGGCTGAGCGCGCTCACGAGGGCCTCGTCCACGCTGCCCCCCAGCGCCGGGCGCAATTCTGAGGGTAGCGCGTACTGCTCGGCAAAGATCTGTTCGAGACTCTCCCGCGGGCTCAGGGCAAAGAAAGGGTTGGCGCCCGTGAGCAGTTGGTAGCTGAGCGCGGCCAGAGCCCAGAGGTCGGCGCGTTCGTCCACGGGCTCGCCCCTGAGCTGTTCGGGAGGCATATAGCCGATGGTGCCACCCTGAACCTCGCCAAAACCCTGTGCGCCCGCCAGCTCGGCCAGCCCAAAGTCGCTGACCTTGATGTGTCCGCTCTGGTCGATGAGGACGTTTGCCGGCTTGATGTCCAGATGCAGGACCTGGTTCTCGTGCGCGTATTCCAGCGCGGTTGCGATGCCCTCGAGGATGGTGGTGGCCACGTCGATGTCCAGGAGTTCGCTGGAGCCGGCCATGAGCTCCGCAAGGCTCGGGCCGTCCACGTTTTCCATGATGATGAGGGTCTCGGCGCCGGTATGCTCAAAGTCGTAGACGTTGACGATATTGGGGCTGGAGAGCAGGGCAGTGGTGCGCGCTTCTTCGAGGCTGGCTACCGGCAGACCCGTGCCCGTGGCAATGCGTTTGATGGCCACCCTGCGGGCGAGGCGGGTATCCCAGGCGATGATGACATCAGAAAAGCCGCCCCGGGCGCGGGAGAAAAGCGGTTTGTAGCGATGGGCAATGAGGTCGTGTTCCATCCCCGATGCCTAACGGACGTCCTTTGGGACCTTACTGGCATCAAGGATGGTTGTGCAGTTGGGGCAGCGCACGGCGGAGTCGGGTATCTGGGTGCTGCAATACGGACAGCTCATCGTGGGAGGGGCCTGCCCGAGCATCGGCTTGCGAGACAGCGCGTTAATGCCCTTGATGAGGAAGAAGATGACGAGGGCGGTTATGAGGAAGTTGAGGATCGACTGTATGAGGCTGCCGTACTTGATTACCGCGGCATCGCTGCCCTCGCCCACGGTAAAGCCCATCGAGGAGAAGTCCACGCCAAAGGTGATAAAGGAGATGAGCGGGGTAACGAGGTCGCCCACCACCGCGTTGATGATGGCAGTAAAGGCCGCGCCCATGACAACCGCCACCGCCAGATCCATGACATTGCCGCGGTTGACAAAATCCTTAAAGTCTTTCAACAGCTTCTTCATAGGCCTATGATACCAGATGTGGCCTTGCGCGCACAGAGGCAGGGCGCAGGCGGAAAGCCGGGGAGCATATCAACCGTTACATGGCTCTGAGCAGCGCAATCACCTTTCCAACGATCTTGGCATCCCGGGTGTATATCGGCTCCATGGAGGAGTTCTGCGGATGCAGGCGTATGCAGTCCTTTTCGCGGTAGAAGGTTTTGACCGTTGCGTCCTCACCCAGCATGGCGACGACGATGTCGCCGTTGTCGGCCGTGGCCTGTTCACGCACCACGACGTAGTCGCCGTCGTTGATACCGGCCTCAATCATGGAGTCGCCCTTGATGGTGAGCATGAAGGAGCCCCGGTCTCCCACGAGCTGTTTGGGCAGCGCAAAGCTGTCCTCCACGTTCTGATGGGCGTAGATGGGCTCACCAGCGGCCACTCTGCCCAGCAGGGGCAGTTCGATGATGTTACCGCTGCCGGCGCTGCCATAGCTGCGCTGCTTTGCAGCTGCTCCGGCGATGAGTGTATAGGGAGCCTCAGGCACAGCGGCCGCGTCGTCGAGCGTCTCGGGTACAGCACCCTCAGCATCCAGCTCCTGCCATCCCTTATCCAGAATGATGAGGGCCCGCGCCGAATCCCTCTCCTTACGGATGTAGCCCTTTCGCTCCAGACTCGTCAGATGCGTAAAGACGGTGGAGGGCGAGGCGAGGCCTACGTGCTCCCCGATGTCACGGACACTGGGCGGATAGCCATGCGTACGAGCGTACTCCGCGATATACGCAAGTACCTGACGCTGGCGCTTACTGATGGCATCTCTTACCATGGGGCTCTCCCTTGAAAACGGCTCCGGCAGACTTTGAGAGCAATACTACCACGTTTGCGGCGCAAAGGCAAACAAATGTTCCCGGAAACTTTTCCGAGGTTGATTCCTATCGGAAGTGCAAAGGTATTGCACTAAGTCTGAGAGGGGCTTACAGCAGCGCGTCGCACGGAGTGCGACCCTATCAAAACAATAAGGCGGCGAAGCCGCCGCATAGCGCGCGGTAAGCGCGCGTAAGCCCGCGACACTTATGTTAACAGCCATGTTGGTGAGAGAGCCCGGTGTGCACCCGTAGGTTCTTCCTATCGCAGCAGCTGCGGCAGCACCCTGATTGATGAACCAGTTTGCCTCTGCCTGAGAGATACCTGCTATGGAGTTAATGGCACCCTGGCTTGTGTAGTCCACCCCATAGGCATAGGCGAGTTTGGAGTAGAAGGAGGCAGCAGCCTGATTGTAGGAGTTCGTTAAGGTCTGTCCTACATAGAAGTTGTATATCTCGTTGATACCACCTGCTGCTTCCATCGCACGTTCATAGGAGCTGTTTCCTATGGCGTGTCCTGAGG
>JAIRZP010000116.1 GCA_031267175.1 Coriobacteriales bacterium
AAAAAAAACGCCGCCGTCTCGCGACCCGCAGCATGCTTTTTGTGTTTGTGTTGTGTGTTGTGGTACGTGCCCACACCGCGCGCGGCGGCGCGGCTAGTTATAAGGCTGTGCGCCCCCCCCCCCCCCCTGTCTTTGGGGTTTTGACTTTAGTTCAAGCATCATATACCTCACTTTCCTTTCCTGTTGTGTTGCATTGCACCCATTGTAGCACACCGGCTCGTGTGATGGTTGTTGTTAGCCTTACTGAACACAAGTCGGTGTTTCTTGCTTTGGGATACTCTACCATACTCTCGCGTAGTTTGAGGGGCCACGGGCAGAAAAACACAGAATCTCCACATAACCCACGACCTGAGATCTGAGAAGCATCAGCTATTCTGTTCCCGGCTTGTCGTTGGCGCGTTGCTCGGTGCGGTAGGCTTCCCAGCCGCGCTCGCCGGGCGTGTAGAAGCAGCCCACCTCCAGACCGTCCGGCAGGTACTGCTGCTCCACATAGCCCGAGGGTTGCAGATGCGGGTACTGGTAAGTACCGTAGTTCTCCGAGCCAGGACGATGGCGGTCGCGCAGATGGTTGGGCACCTGCCTGAGCGGCCCCTTGGCCACCTCGGAAAGCGCCTTCTCAACGGCCAGGTAGGAGGCGTTGGACTTGGGAGCCAGAGCCATGTAGACCGCCGCCTGCGCCAGGTTGATGCGGCACTCCGGAAGCCCGATACGCTCCACGGCGGCAAAGGCGGCGTGGGCTACGAGCAGGGCCTGCGGGTCGGCATTGCCCACATCCTCCGAGGCAAAGATCATGATGCGGCGGGCGATGAACTTGGGATCCTCTCCGCCGTCGAGCATGCGCGCGAGCCAGTAGGCCACGGCATCGGGGTCGGAACCGCGCATGCTCTTGATAAAGGCACTGATGACGTCATAGTGCATGTCACCCTTCTTGTCGTAGGGGAGCGTGGTGCGCGGGGCAGCCTCCAGCACATCAGAGAGTTCTATGACGATGGCTTGCGTGAGGGCTGGCTGTGCCGCTTCCCCTTCTCCTTTTTCTCCCTTTTCTCCCTCCCCTGCTGTACCGGCCTTGCGCTTATCACCCTTGACAGGTTTTGCAGCCTTGCTCGTATCACCCTTGCGAGGCTTTGCGAGTGAGGCCGCGCGGTTGGCGGCCATGTCCGCAGCCAGCTCCAGGGTGGTGAGGGCGCTACGTGCGTCGCCCCCGGCCATGGTCACCATGGCTCCCCGCGCCTCGTCCGTCGCGTCAAAGGCACTGGCAAGGCCCCGTTCGTCGCTCAGGGTGCGGGTGATGATAGTGGCGATGTCCTCGTCGGTCAGCGCCGTGAACTCTATGACGCGTGAGCGGCTGATAAGCGCGGAGTTGACCTCAAAGGCCGGGTTCTCGGTGGTCGCCCCAATGAGGATGACCACCCTGTCCTCCACCGCGTGCAGGAGCGCGTCCTGTTGCGAGCGGGAGAAGCGGTGGATCTCGTCCACAAAGAGGATGGTCTTTCGGTTGTGATGCGTCAGTCGCGCCGCAGCCTCGTCGATGACCCTCCGCAAGTCGCTGACCCCACCACTGATAGCGCTGACCTCGGTAAAATGTGCCTTGGTTTGTGCGGCAATGACCCGGGCGAGCGTCGTTTTGCCGGTGCCGGCCGGCCCAAAGAGGATGATGGAAGAGAAGCTGTCGCCCTCTATGGCATTGCGGAGCCAACTCCCCTGCCCCAGAACCTCGTCCTGCCCCCGTATCTCATCAAGCGTGCGCGGCCGCATCCGTACTGCCAAAGGTGCCACGCTGCCGAGGGCGTCCCTCTCAACTTCTGTAAAAAGCGTATCCATGACTCAATTATAGCCACTTTGGGGATTGAGGGTCGGTAGAGTACAAGCCTCACTCTTGAGCCGGCGGGATGAACCCACCTATCAAAAGGTGGGGTGCCCGCGCCACTGCTTCCAGCTTTCGCTACCGTATAGGGGAATACCTGTCCACAGCAGTATCTGGGCTCCCTATTCATGCCTGTCGGTCCATCGAACTAGCCGGCTAAGAATGAGGCCTCTCTATTCTAGCGGTTCTTAAATCAGGATTGCAAGCGGAGGTTTGCAAACCCTCGTGTTCCTTTGGGTTGGGGAACATTCGGGGGACGGGGCACACGCTGAATTCAGAGCCTGACCCAGGTGATCTCTTCCAGGGTGTCGAGGCTGAATACGCCGATGTTGTCTCCGTTGACCAGATAGAGGTAGTCGTCGATGTAGAGCGCCCTGGCCGGTCCGTATTCCTCCGGGAGCTCTATGGCAGCCCGCTCGGAGAAGCCGGTCTCGCTGTCGTAGCCGTAAATCAGGTAGTAGAACGCAAGTTGGTAGCGATCGAACTCTTCAAAGCCTTCAGAGCGCCTCGTCATCTCAGCAGAAAAGCCGATGAGGTTCTTCTCCTCGTCAATCAGCACGGCCTTGTGGTTATTCAGGGCCTCGCTGTACAGCGCATCGACGAGCTCTTTGTCGGCCTCGCGCACCGCAAAGGGGTCGCTCACGTCAAACATGGAGAGCTTGAGGTAGCCGGTGAGAGCGCCGGAGCTCGAGGCGTCCTGCCCCAGGCCCAACAGCAGACCGTTGGCATAGGGGTGGAGGTACTGGCTGAAACCCGGTATCTTGAGCGCGTCCATAACGCGGGGCTTCTCAGGATTGGAGAGGTCGAGGGCAAAGAGCGGGTCGGTCTGCCGGAAGGTGACCATATATCCCACGTCGCCGCTGAACCGCGCCGAATAGATGCGCTCGCCGGGAGCCAGGTCCTTGATACGGCCCACGAGCTCAAGCTGGTCGTCAAAAATGAGCAGGCTGTTGCTCGTGGTGGTACCGTTCCAGAGCCTCTCTGTCTCTCCCCCACGGGAAAGGGTCTCATATTCGTCGCTGGTAACGGTGGCTGCCACGCGGAGGTAGCCCCGATATTCATCGAGCGAGAACTGGTTGAGGAGCGTGCCCTCAAAGGTCGTGCTGGCGGCAACGTCCAGGGAGCCACGGTTAAGCGCCAGCCGGGTGATGCGCGTGTGAGGCTGATACGAGCTGGGGTTGGGGGCCATCATCGGCGCTGGGCTTGAACTGGAACCAGAGCTTGAACGGGAGTCCGCGTCCTCGTACCAGTCTTCCGGATGCAGCAATAAGTCGAGGATCTCCCACGGCAGGAGCGGTATTCTCTTGGGCTCGATTAAACCGGCGTCAACCGTATACTGTCGCTGTTCCTCGATAAGAGGCATGACGGAGCCGTAGTCGTAGACTGTCGCCGCGAGGAAGAGGTTGTCCTCGTTCATATACACGGTCTCGGTGGAGCCGAGGACAGAAATCTCGCTCTCGCGCGTGGCGGTGTCCACCTCAATGGCGGTAAGCACGGTATAGGCGGCACTCTCATAGTCCGGCAGGATGCGAATGTCTGCGACCGCGACAGGCTCGGCAGCAAGCGAATCGCTGAGCAGCTCGGCCGTATCTTCACTCTTGTAGAGATTGGGCACGAAGCTGCGGGGGTCTTCCGGCTCACAGTTGCTCTCGTAGATCCAATAGACGCTTGCCACATAGAGCATTCCGTCCACGAGCCGCGAGGTGTTGAGAGAGCCATCCTGGCCGAAGACGTTCATGAGTTCAGGATGCGAGGGGTCGCTGACGTCGTAGATGGCAACGGCAACGCGGCTGGCGTCTTGGTAATAACCGCTCTCACTGTCAGACGAGTCAATCTGATGCGACAGCACCACCAGGCGGCCATCCTTGACATACAGATCTTCCACCGAGCTGTTCTTCGTGCTGATGCGGGCGAGTTCCTCTGTGCTTCTGCCGCTGGCGCGTGTGATGATTATCTCGTCGTAATACGTGGCAAGCGAATAGATATTCCTGCCGTCGGTCTTGACGATGTCCGCCTCGTCAACGCCTTCTACCTGCGTATTGGTCTGTGAATAGCTTCCGGACGCCCCGCCTGGGCCGGTGGCTGTGGCCTCTGCGCTGGCCGAGGATCCTGTGGATTCCTGGCCCTCGGTTCGGGCCGAGCCTGCGGAGTCCGGTGCCGCAGAATCCGTAGAGGCCGCTCCCCCGGCATCAGAATTGAGGAGAGGGGCTACTTCTAAGGTCGATATACCCTCACCTGCAAAACCGAAGGCCCGCGTCTCGAGCGAGGTATAGACATCAGCATAGGAGCCGGGCGTGATGATCCCGGTCGCGGAGATAACGCTGGAGGTCAATACCGGCGAGCTCGTTGACTGGTAGACGGCAACGCTGCCAACCACTACCACGACTGCGGCTGCGGCCGTCAAGGTGGCAGCAAGGGCACCCAAGATGCGTCCTCGCCGGCGTTTTTTGGGGCGTGTTGTGTTGGTGTACACGAGGGCAGGATACACCGGAGTGCCACTCGGAGAGGGAAGCACTGTTTGGGCAACAGGAGGGGTTGATGCCTGAGTTTCTGTCTGGATTGCCGGCTCGTCCTCGGCCAGCCGGGCGGCGGCTCTCGTCCTGTCAATCACTACGGTTTCCGGCTGCATCTGTTCGCGCATCTCGTGGGCTACAGCCCTGAGTTGTGCGTCAAAAATCTCGTTGCGTTCAGTGTCATCCAGGGGTGTGTTGTTCTCAGTCATCTCTCTACCAACCCTTCAGCTTCTCGCGCAGTTGTGTGCGCGCACGCGAAAGACGCGTCTTGACCGTGCCCTGCTCCTCACCCAGGATAGTGGCTATCCGGGCGATGGGCAGATCCTCGAAGTAGAACAGCTGCACCACGGTACGATACGCAGCAGGCAAGGAGCGCAAAGCCGCGTACAGTGCCGTTTGCTGTTCTGTTTGGAAGGGAAAGTCGGCTGAGGGCAGCTCAGAACCCGCGGGAGCAACAGCGCCGGTGGAGGAGAAAACGGTCTCGTCTGCTCCGTACTCGTCCGTTTCGTAGGCGCCCTCGCCATATTCACCGTCTGCGTAGACCGTCTTTTTGGCCCAGCTGCTCTGCGTAATCTTCAGACAGAAGTTCAACGTGGTGCGAATGAGCCAGGCCTTGCGGTGTTCTTCACTGGTGAGGCTGGGCCTGCTCTGCCAATAGGCAGCAAAGACCTCCTGAAACACATCGTCGGCATCGGCGCGCCGGGCCGTGTGAGTCAGCGCAACGCCATACACTGTTGTGGCATAGCTTGCGATGACCTGTTCAATGCTCAGTTCGCTTAGCATCTGGTGTCCTCACCTCGGATAGCCTCGGCTGTTTCATGTGAGACACATAACCGGCACCTGGCCTCACACAAGTCCTGCCTGCCTTCCCTTTCGGGGATAACTACGCTGTGACGCACAAAAGGTTACAGGATTTCCAGAAAAAAGTTTTGCGGAGAGCGAGACAGACGACCAGAGAAGGACAGGGGGACGGGGCAAGTGACAGGGGGTGCTTTCAGCGGTTATCTGACACTGCGTGCTTGTCTGCCAACGCGGCCTGGGCTGCGGCGAGGCGGGCCAGGGGCACACGATAGGGCGAGCAGCTCACGTAGTCCAGGCCAATCGCATGGAAGATCTTGACCGATTCCGGATCGCCGCCGTGCTCGCCGCAGATACCCAGGCCGAGCTCAGGGTTGGCCGAGCGCCCGAGCTCTACGGCCATGGCAACCAGCTTGGCCACGCCCTCATCCAGCGTCTCAAAGGGGTTGAAGGGGATGATCTTCCGCTCGAGGTAGCGCGGCACAAACTTGCTCTCCACGTCGTCGCGTGAGAAGCCAAAGGCGGTCTGGGTGAGGTCGTTGGTGCCAAAGGAGAAGAAGTCGGCCCGGGCCCCTATCTCGTCAGCAGTCACGGCGGCACGGGGGAGCTCAATCATCGTGCCTATCGGGAGGTCAAGCTCCTGGCCGAACTCCTCGCCTACCGCTTGAAGCACGTCCTCGCACTCCTCGCGAAGTGTGGACAGCTCGTTTTCGACGCTCACCAGGGGGATCATTATCTCAGGATGGGGGGTGAGCCCTTCCGCAAGCAGGCGGGCAGTGGCGGTGGCGATGGCACGCACCTGCAGGGCGGCAAGCTCGGGATGGAGGATGGCCAACCGCACGCCGCGCAGCCCGAGCATGGGGTTCATCTCGGCCATGGAATCGATGCGAGAGAGCAACGCGCGCTTGGTGATGATGAGGTCGGTGTCGCTGCTGGTCAGCTCCAGGCGGGTTATCTCCACCTCGAGCGTGCGCGGGTCGTCGAGGAACTCGTGCAGGGGCGGGTCGAGCAGGCGCACCACCACCGGCAGGCCGTCCATGGCCTTGAACATGCCGTAGAAGTCCTCCGTCTGCACCTTGAGCAGGTCGTCGAGCGCCTTCTCGCGCACGGCAGGGTCGTCGCTCAGGATGTAGTTCTGGATGATGGCCTTGCGGCTGCCGAGGAACATATGCTCGGTGCGGCAGAGCCCTATGCCGCTCGCCCCAAACTCGCGGGAAAGCCCGGCGTCCTCGGGGTTATCGGCGTTGGCGCGTACGCCCAGGGTGCGAAACTCGTCCGCCCAGCTGAGGATGGTGTCCAGGTCGCCGGAGAGCTCGGGCAGCACGAGGTCCACCGCGCCGAGCACGAGGATACCGCTGGTGCCGTCGATGGAGATGACATCGCCTTCCTCGATAACAATATCGGTGCCCGCGATGAGGGCGCGGCGTGCCTCGGCATCAATCCGTAGCGCCTCAGCACCGCAGACACACGGCGTGCCCATACCGCGCGCGATAACGGCGGCGTGCGAGGTCTTGCCACCGTGGCTCGTGAGGATGCCCTCGGCGGCGACCATGCCGGCCAGGTCGTCGGGATTGGTCTCCCAGCGCACGAGCACGGTTTTTTCTCCCTCGTTTGCGTAGGCCACGGCCGTGTCGGCGGCAAAGACCGCTCTTCCCACGGCAGCGCCCGGGCTCGCGTTGAGGCCACGTGCCACCACCTCCAGGGCGGCATCCTTGTCAAACTGCGGGTGCAGGAGCTGGTCGAGCTGCGCCGGGTCGATGCGCAAAACAGCCTCCTCCTTGGAGATAAGGCCCTCTGCTACCATGTCGATGGCAATGTGCAGGGCCGCGAGCGCCGTCCGCTTGCCCACGCGTGTCTGGAGCATCCAGAGCATGCCCTGTTCAATGGTAAACTCGATGTCACACATATCGCGATAGTGGTTCTCCAGAATGGAGAACACCTCCTCAAGCCGCTTGCCGGCTTCCTCCAGACCCGGGTTGTTTTTGAGCTCTGAGATGGGGCTGGTGTTGCGGATGCCAGCGACGACATCCTCGCCCTGCGCATTGATGAGGTAGTCGCCGTAGAGCACATTCTCCCCGGAGGCGGGGTCGCGGGTGAAGGCCACGCCGGTAGCCGAGGTGTTGCCCTTGTTGCCAAAGACCATGCACTGCACGTTAACGGCGGTACCCAGATCGTCGGGGATCCTGTTCTGCTTGCGGTAGAGCTGGGCGCGGTCGTTCATCCAGGAGCCAAAGACGGCCTTGATGGCGAGGAGCAGCTGCGTGTCCGGACTTTGCGGAAAAACTACCTTGCCCGCATCGTCGCGCTCAAGCTCCGGAAAGTCCTCGGCCTCCACATTGTTAGCAAATATCTGCTTGAAGGCGCCCACGAGCGCCTCGAGATCCTCGGCGGAGAGCTCGTTGTCTCCCGTGACGCCGCGGGTGATCTTGGTGGCCGTGAGGGCATTCTCGAAGAGGTCGCCATCCACGTCCATGACCACCTTGCTGAACATCTGGATAAAGCGGCGATAGCTGTCCCAGGCAAAACGCGCGTTATTGGTCTGGGCTATGAGTCCCTTGATGGACTCGTCGTTGAGACCGAGGTTGAGCACCGTGTCCATCATGCCGGGCATCGAGAACGGAGCGCCGGAACGCACGCTCACGAGCAGCGGGTCGTTGGCATCGCCGATCTTCTTGCCCATGCGTTTTTCGAGGTCGAGGCGATAGTCCTCTATCTCTGCCAGGGCCTCGGGAACAAAGCTGTTGCCACCCCGCGCATATTCCATGCAGGTTTGACAGGAGATGGTAAATCCGGGCGGAACCGGCAGGCCGATGGAGGCCATCTCAGCCAGGTTGGCGCCCTTGCCGCCCAGAATGGACTTCATGTCTTTGTTGCCCTCGGTTACGTTAACGCCGGCTTCGTCTGCGCCAAAAGCATAGACGCGTTTTACTGTCTCAGCCACAGTTACACTCCTTACCAGAATCAAGTTGCTCTGCGGCTCTCAAAGGCCGCTGGGGTCAAGAGTATCAAGGATAGCAGAAGCTGAGGCACACAAGCGGCAGTTTTGCCAGACATCGCCGAGATGTAAGAAGCATTGTGGGAGGCGGTGGAGGTGATATCTGATAGAATCGGGAAGAAGAAGGTCCACTCGCCGGGCTTTCAGCTGCTTCCTCGGGTACTTAAGGAGATTGCATTGGGCATCGTATTGGTACAGGATCTGGTCAAACGCTACAAGGAGCTGGTGGCGCTCGATCATTTCAATCTGGAGATTGAGCAAGGGGAGGTCTTTGGCCTTCTCGGGCCCAACGGCTCGGGTAAGACCACGGCTATCAACTGCATGTTGCAGCTCCTCACCTACGAGCAGGGTTCTATCAGGCTCTTTGGCGAGGACATGGAACCCACCCGCTACGACCTCAAGCGGCGCATCGGTATCGTGCCCCAGAATATCGCGGTGTTCTCTCAGCTCACAGTCCTGGAGAACATCGACTATTTCTGCTCGCTCTACGTTGACAGCAAATTTGAGCGGAAGGGCCTGGTAGAAGAGGCCATAGCGTTTGTGGGACTCGAAGAGTTCCGCAGCTTCCGGCCCCGCAAGCTCAGCGGCGGCCTCATCCGTCGCCTGAACGTGGCCTGCGGTATCGCGCACAAGCCCGAACTCATCTTCTTTGACGAGCCCACGGTGGCCGTGGATCCGCAGAGCCGGAACGCCATCCTTGAGGGCATACAGCAGCTCAACCGCGAGGGCTCCACCATCGTCTACACGAGTCACTACATGGAGGAGGTCGAGCAGATCTGCACGCGCATCATGATAATGGATCACGGCAAGGCACTCGCCATCGGTACCAAGCGGGAGCTGCAGAACCTCATAGACATCGGCGAGCGCATCGAGATAGAGCTGTTAGAGGATGCCCCCGAGGCCCTCGAGCTGGCGCAGCAGCTTGCCCATGTGGTCAAAGCAACGCGGGAGGGCACGACGCTCCGCCTTGCCTGCGCGCGCGGCGAAAGTAATCTCACCCTCACGCTGGCCGCACTCGCCGCAGCCGGGATTGACTATGGGCGGGTGTTCTCCGAGCCGCCCACCCTGAACGACGTATTTCTGGAGATAACCGGCAAGGAACTGAGGGATTAGCCCTATGCAGCACGCAGCACTCCGCGGACTGGGCAGGCTTTGCCTCCCCTCTGGTTGCCCTGAGGAAGCCAGAGAATCGAGACCGTCAAGACTCGGGCGGGGACGCCCATGCTGACGACCTTCCTCGTCACGCTCAAGACCCTCATCCGGGATCGCAGCGTGCTGATCTGGGCGGTGGCCTTTCCCCTCGTGCTCTCCACCCTCTTTGTAGCGATGTTCTCAAACCTCGATGAGCTGCAAAAGCTCGACCCGATAGCGGTGGTCATCGTGGAGGACGCCAACTATACCAATGCGGAGACCTTTGCCGAGACTATAGATGCCCTGGCCTCAGAGGATACCGACCCGGACGCGGAGGATGGTGAGCCGTTGCTTGCCCCCAGCTATGTTGCCAACACGGACGCGGCGCTCACAGCACTTGCAGAAGGCAGCTATGAGGGCTTTCTCCAGGTAGACACGGAGAGTATGCCCCACTACACAATGGACGCGCGACGGGTACAGAGCCTCGGTTTTGGCAACCCCTCCCAGAGTGTCATGCAGAGCATACTCGATCGTTACGTGCAGGACACAGGCCTCCTTACCACGCTTGCGGCGGAGAACCCCGCGCTGTTTGCCAATCCGGCGTTTATCCAGAGCCTGACCGATGGCTCCGCAAGCACGCCCACCGAGCGCATCTCCGTCACGGCCAACCCTCCGAGCGACTCGCAGCGCTACTACTACGCCGTGCTTGCCTTTTCCACCATCATGATGACGACCTTTGCGCTGGCGGCCATAGATCGCGTACTGGGCAATACCTCTCCACTCGGCGCGCGCAGGAGCCTCGGTGGGCAGTCCAAGCTCCGCATGCTCGCCCCGACGCTGGCAGCAGCCTGGCTTCTCGGCTTTGCCTGCGTGCTGGTGGGCTTTCTGTACCTCCAGCTCGTCTTCAACATAGACTTTGGCGGCAAGGAGGCTGCCACGGTGCTCACCCTGGCGGTGAGCGTGCTCGCGGCAACCCTCCTCGGGGCTCTCCTGGGTGCGCTGCCCGTACCCCTCGCGGTCAAGAGCGGCCTCGTCGCCCCGATCTCCTGCGGGCTCTCGCTCTTTGCCGGCCTCTACGGTCCCTTCAGCCAGAACCTCGGTGACTGGGTGGCCCGCGAACTCCCCTGGCTCTCTGCCTGCAATCCCGTGCGGCAGGTGGCCGACGCCTTCTTTGCGCTGTACTACTACGACGGCTACGCGCAGCTCGTACCCTGCCTGGTAAGCCTGCTCATCTTCAGCCTGGTCTTCTTTGTGGCTTCCGTCCTCATCATCAGGAGGCAGCGCTATGCCAGCCTTTAAGACGGCCATCCGCCTCATCTTTCGCTTTCCGGTGTTTTTGCTCGTCTATATCGTGGGCCTGGGCCTGTTTGGCGTTGCCATCACCGCCTCCAATACGGGCACCGCCACTGCTGAAGAAGCTCAGCTCACAGACGAAGCTATCCGACCCTCGGTGGCCGTCATAGACCGGGACGGCAGCGAGCTTTCCGAGGGCATCCACGCGTTTTACACGGAGCGTACCACACCCGTGGCGGTTGAGGACACCACCCTGGCGCTCCAGACCGCCACCGCACAGGATCTCGCGAGCTATATCGTCATCATCCCGGAGGGGTACGGCGTAGCGTTCCGAGAGGCCGCACGCTCGGCGGCGGCGGGCGGTTCGGAAACCGCTGCCCCCGCACTCCAAACCATCGTCAACTACGCCCAGAGCGACGCGGTCTATATGGATCTCCTGACCCAGGAATACCTCAGTGTGCTGCGTATTGCGGCTATCGCCGAGCCCGATGCCACCGATGCCGAGATCCTGGAGCGTGCTGCTACGGCCAGCAATCTGCACGCCAGCTACGACATCGTAGAGACCCAGGTGGAAGCAGCGCCCAGCGAGCTCGTGTCCCTGTACTTCAGCTGGCTGTCGTATCCCATGACCGCCGGGCTCATCGTGCTGACCTCTGTCATCTTTGGCACCTTCCAAAGCGGGGAGCTGCGTCGCAGGAACCTCTGCTCGCCGCTCTCCCCCTCCAAAATGAACACGCAGATAGCGGCGGGCTGCGTGGCACTGGTACTCATGACCTGGCTTTTTTTGGTGCTGCTCAGCCTCCTGCCCGTCTGCGGAGGCCTTGAACTCTTCACGCAAAACCCCACGATCTTCCTTCTGTTTGCCCTGGCGGCGCTCGTACTGGCCTTCATGCCCTTCTCCCTCGGCTTTCTGCTGAGCCAACTGGGCCTCAGAGAGATGGCAAGCAACGGCGTAGCCAACATCGTCGGCTTGGCCTTCTCCTTCCTCTCCGGTGTGTTCATGGGCGGCACGCAGATGCTCGGCGAGGGTATCCAGGCCGTTGCGCACGCCATCCCGACCTACTGGTACCTCGGCGCGCTTGAAGCCCTCGTACAGGGAGGCACCAGCGCTGAGGCACTCACGGGCTATTCAGGCAATCTGGGGGTGGTTGTGCTGTTCTCGATTGTCCTGTTTGCGCTTGCCCTGCTCATCGGGCACCGACGCGCCCAGAATGCCGAGGCCGGAGGCAATCCCGCAGCGGAGCAGGCGGCGTGAGCGAGAACGGGCTGGCGGAACGGGAGAACCATAGGGGGACGGGGCAACAACCATCGGGGGACGGGGCAACTGTCCCCCTTGTCCCACTTGCCCCGTCCCCCTACACACCAGAAAGTTGCAGGATCTTGGCTTTGAAGCGGCCGTTCTGGCCGTCTACGGTGTAGGGTAGCGGGGCTTTGAGCGGGGGGGCGGACTCGCGCTCGAGAATGAGGGTCACTGGGTCAATGCCCGCATGACTCTCAAGCAGGCGGGTGAGCTCATCCGAGAACGTCTGATTGAATACATTGGCCTTAAAGCGCAGTTCGAGCGTCTGTGGCTCCCGCCTGGCGTTCTCACTCAGGCGTATCTCCTTGATGGCGTTGACCTTGACCTGCGCGCCGCGGTCCGAGGATTCGTAAAAGCCCGTTACCTGGACGACCGCGTCCTCCACCAAAACCTCTTTATAGGTTTCATACGGCCGGGGAAAGAGTATCATCTCCATGCTGTCCTCGAGATCCTCCAGCAGAAAGCGCGCCATCCTCTCGCCCTTCTTGGTAACCAGGGGAGAAACGCTCGCTATCATGCCGGCCAGCGTTATCGGGCGATCCTGGGGAACCCGCCGCCGAGAAACGCTGCCCTCCCCGTCGGCCGACAGATCCTCAGACAGGCTGAGCGCCTCGCCCATTGCCTCACCGAGTCCGTCTCCGAGCGCCTGCGTGCCCGCGTCCTCCGAGTCTGCCTGTGCATCGGCCAGGAGGTCTCCGAGAGTATAGTCCGCTGCCACCTTGAGCGAATCGGCATAGGGATTGAGCGGATGGTCAGACACATACATCTTGAGGATTTCTTTTTCAAAGGCGAGCTTTTCGCGGCGGTCCCACTCTACCCCGTCCGGAGGCTCAACGGCCTCGGTAAAGCCGGCATCTTCGGCGTCGTCGCCGAGAAGGTCAAACATCGAGACCTGGCCTTCTGCCTTTGCCTTACGCCGCGTTGCCGCGATTTCAACGATCTTGTCCACATCGAGTATCCTGAGCATATGCCTGCGCGTGTAGCCGGTGGAGTCGAGCGCGCCCGACTTGATGAGCGCATCAACCGCGCGCTTGCTCACGATGGAATTGGGCACGCGAAAGACGAAGTCGTGGAGCGAGGTAAAGGGGCCTTTGCTCTCGCGCTCCCTGATTATCTCGCGCGCCGCCTGCTCGCCGACGCCCCTGATGCCGGCAAGGCCAAAACGGATAGACGAGCCGAGCGCGGTAAACTCAAGCCCGGAGGAGTTGACATCGGGAGGCAGCACCTCTATGCCCTCTTTGCGGCAGATGGTGATGTAGTGGGTGAGCGCGTCGTTGCGCCCGAGGTTGGAGGACAGCACCGCCGCCATGAACTCCACCGGATAGTGCGCCTTGAACCAGGCCGTCTGCATGACGAGCACGGCGTAGGCAGCCGAATGCGACTTATTGAAGGCGTACTCAGCAAACTTCTCCACGTCCTCCCAGATCTGCTGGGCAACCTGCCTCGTGTAGCCGTTTCGCTCGGCACCATTGAGCCAGTGGGCCTTCATGGACTCGGTGGTACCATCCTTCCAGGCACGCTCCTCCGACATCATGGCGTGGATCTTCTTGGCTACGGCCTTGCGCACGATATCGCTCTCTCCCGCGGTAAAGCCGCTCATGGTCATGGAGATCTGCATGACCTGTTCCTGGTAGACAATGGCACCGTAGGTCTCCTGCAGTATGGGAGCAAGCCGGTTGTCGTAGTACTTCACGCTTTTCTTGCCGCTTTTGCGATCCACGAAGTCATTGACCATGCCGGAGTTCAGGGGGCCGGGACGGAAGAGTGCAATCGTTGCCACGATGTCCGAGTAGCGGTCGGGTTTCATGCGCCTGAGCAGCGTCGTCATGCCGGGCGACTCCACCTGAAACACGCCGGCTGTCTCGCCTCTCTGCAAGAGCCCAAAGACCAGTGGGTCGTCGAGCGGTATGGCGTCGATGTCCACCTCTGTGCCGCAGCTCTTCTTGACGTAATCCCTCGCGCGCATCAGCACGTTGAGCGTGCGCAGCCCCAGAAAGTCCATCTTGAGCAGGCCGAGCTTGGCGTTATACTCCCCGTCGTACTGCGTGATGATGACCTCACCCTTGGTGTCTTTTTTGACTGGTACGTGTTCCTCAATAGGGTCACGGCAGATAATGACCGCACTGGGGTGCACGCCCTCGCCGCGGATGGAGCCTTCCAGCATGAGTGCCGTCTCCACCACCTGCTTGGCCTCGTCGTTGCTGTTGATGAGATCGAGAAGGTCCGCGCTTTTCTGAGGCGCGAGTTTGATGTCTCTGGTCTCTCCCAGATTGGCCCTGAGATCGGCCGCCGGACCGCCCTGGATGGTCTTGGATATCCTCTGGCCCAGCGAGATAGGCTTGTCGAGGATGCGAGCGGCGTCGCCGACGGCGGCCTTGGCCTTCATCTTGGAATAGGTGATGACGTGGGCGACCTTGTCAAAGCCGTAGAGCTCGCGCAGATGCTCGATGACCCTGAAGCGACCGTCCTCGTCAAAGTCGATGTCGATGTCGGGCATCTCCACCCGCTCGGGAGAGAGGAAGCGCTCGAACATGAGCCCGTTGGAAAGCGGGTCCAGGTCGGTGATGCCGAGCGCATAGCTGACGATGGACCCTGCCGCACTTCCGCGGCCGGGGCCTACGCCCACGCCGTTTGCCCGCGCCCAGTCGACAAACTCCGACACCACGAGAAAGTAGGAGGGAAAGCCCTGGGAGCAGATTATCTCGTACTCATACTCATAGCGCTCCTGTACCTCCGCTGGCAGAGGGCTCCCGTAGCGCACCTCAAGGCCTGCCAGGGCGCGCTTGGCCAGAAGCGAATCATTGGTCTCACCCTCGGGGAGCGGTATCTGCGGCAGCACGTAGTCATCGGGCAGTTCGACCTTGCACTTGGCCGCTATCTCAACGGTGTTGTCACAGGCATCGGAAAACTCTCCGAGCGCAGCCCGCATCTCTGCCTCGCTCTTCATGTAAAACTGGTCGCAGTCAAAGCGAAGCCTCCCCTCTTCGCTCACGCGGGATCCGGTCTGAATACAGAGCATGTAGTCCTGGGCCACGCTGTCGGCCTGCAGGAGGTAGTGGATGTCGTTGGTGGCAACGGTCTTAAGGCCGCACTCCTGTGCGAGGTTGTTGAGCAGATGGTTGAGTTCGGTCTGGGTCATGCCGCTGTCCGAGACCGTGAGACCCTGGTTTTGGAGTTCTATGTAGAAGTCTCCCGGGGCAAAGGCCGAGGCAAGGTCCTCCGTCCACTGGCGGGCGTCCTCGGCTCTGTTGGCAATGAGCATCTGGGGAATGATGCCCACGAGACAGGCACTCGTGCCGATAAGGCCCTCGCCGTAGCGTTTGAGCAGGGAGAGCGTGACGCGAGGCTTGTAATAGAAGTTCTCCACGGCCGCCTCGGAGCAGATCTTGAGCAGGTTCTGGTAGCCGCCCAGGTCTTTGGCGAGCAGCAGCAGGTGGTAGAGCTCGGGCTTGTGATCGCGGCTGAGCCCTTCGTCGGGCGTAAAGTATACCTCGCAGCCGATGATGGGCTTGACGCCCTCCTTCTTGCACGCGTCCACAAAGGCTGGCACGCCGAGCATATAGCCGTGGTCGGTGATTGCGATGGAGTCCATGCCAAAGTCGCGGGCCTGACGGGCCATGGCAGGCAGTCTGGTCTGCCCGTCGAGGAGGGAGTATTCCGTGTGGTTGTGTAGATGAACGAAAGCCATGCTCTGATGATACCAGAGTCTCCAGCGCGGAAGCGGCACGCGCGACGCTTAATTGAACTTGCCTGTCTTGCGGAAGCCGTTTCCAGCTCAGCGGGGCAGGGCTTGCGTCCTGCCCCCCTTGAGCCTGTTGCTGCTTCTTTCGTTAACGTCTTGACTTCAGACCTCCTCAGCCCTTAGAGTGAGATGAGGCGGTCTCCACCGTCGGGGCGGTTGGCAATCCGCCCGCGACCTGTTCCACCCAATTGTGGGTGCCGGGCGGGACGATTACCATCGCGCGGGGCACGGGGCGATTGCCATCGCCCCCTACGGAAAACGGGGACAGGGGCCCTGTAGGGGACGGCGTCCTCGACGTCCCGCTCATCTCGTTTTCGGGTCCTCTACCTGGCTCCTTCCTGGAGAAGGGTGAGAAGCGCCTCCGGCACAGCAGCAGAGCCACCAAGGATATGACAGGAGCATCGTAGATGCCGGCAAGGCTTGAGGCTGCGAGTGCATCGGGGAAGTCATGGCTGTAGGCTATGATGACGGTGTCTGAGGTAGTCCAGCCCTCTCCTACTATGGCCTGCATGGTGTCAAATCGGTTGCCGTTTTCCTTTCCTCCGTCGAGGCGGGGCCAGGGGAGTTTGGGTGGAAGGTCACCGCCGCTGCCACCGCTCACAGAGACCGTCACGGTGTAGACCTTGATGCTGCCGTCCTCAGCTTTCATCGTATAGGCAACAGGTCTGGTGAAGTCCTGGGAGCCCTCAGGGCTGATGGACTCGCCGGTGTAGACGATGGTCGGAGTGAGGCCGGTGACATCTGTGCCAGAGGGGAGGGTGAGGCTGATGTCTGTGCCGCTTACCTTCCCGCCGCCACAGGCGGCAGAAATCTCATTACAGAATATGCTTTTTGACTCTGCGTTCAGCGCTAACCACATAGTGCCAGTTAGCTTAGACTGACTTTTGTGGTTTGTCAAGGGGTGATTTTTTCTGAAGGGGTATTTTTTGAGAGTGCAGGGTCAAAAGGGACTGGAAGTTTTAGTTCGGCTACTGTTGCTTACTTCGCCAGAGTAACAATTGATTAACATAAATACTAGAGTGTTGTTGATGAAGTGCTAGCACTGCTACTATATACAACAATGCACATGTGTTCTATTGCAAAATACTACTGTACCACCTGTCCTGTCCCCCTCACCTGTAGAAACCGGAGGCCCTTATGCCAAGACAGCACCTTCCCACCAACGACCTTCTCTTCAAACGAAGCCTCGCTAATGCCAAACATCCCGACGTCACCGCAGGGTTCATACACGACCTGCTCGGGTTGGACGTGTCAGAGGTGCATATAGAGAACCCCTATGATATACAGGTGTTCAGGGACTCTCTTGGTAAAGGAGGCTTAAGACCTACGATAGTAGATGTCCGTGTCAGGCTCAAAGACAGAAGCCAGGTCATAGCAGAGATGCAGGTTGAGAGGCAGAGCATGTATCTGGAGCGTGGGCTTTACTATCCGTGTAGTCGCTATATTGAAGACTACGGCAATCCAGGACTCGATACCACGGAATCCAAGTACGGCTCTTTGAACCCTATCTACAGTATTCATATACTTGACTTCCTGCAGTTCGACGGTGACTCTGACCCGTTGCGGAACTTCACCCTTTATGATACCCTGCATAAAGAGTTCTACGGCAACAGAGTTATCTCAGATACTGTTGGTGGCCTGTTCAACCTGACCTTTCTTGAACTTGGAAAGGACAGGCAGAGTGTACCGGAGCATGTCCGTTACTGGATGGATTTCTTTAAGGGAAGGCCCTTACCTGAGAGTGCCCCTGGCTACCTGAAGACAGCATTTGAACTCTCTGAAGAACACAACCTTAGCCGCGAGGAGGCACAGATGATAAGTGATGAGGAAAGGGCTGAACAGGACCGGATAGGACAGTTAGAGTATGCGAGGGGTGAGGGACTTCAGGAGGGACGGCGGGAAGGACAACGGGAAACTGCCCTGTCCAATGCCCAGAAGGCTCTTTCTGCGGGCCTTGCGGTAGAACTCGTCCAACAGATCACCGGCCTCGACCTCAACACCATCCATCGGCTCAAGGCTGCAGGATTCAGTAACTAACATTCTGCAATCATAAGGTTAGGCTGAACTCAGAACGGTCAGGGGGAAGCAGGACACACGTCCTGCCCCCTTGAACACAGGCTCCCCGGCACAGGACCTATGTCCTGTGCCGGGGAGCCTTGCTGTTGTTCTTATCGGGTTGGCACTTCTTTCTTCTTGCGTTGACTCCTTGGCCTCAGACCTCC
>JAIRZP010000220.1 GCA_031267175.1 Coriobacteriales bacterium
AACACCGGATCACATACAATCCATTTTTCTGGCCCTGTCGGAGGCCACCTCGGGCTCTCAATCGTTTTACCGCCTTAAGACCCTGGAGCTGTTTCATGCGCTGCAGACTATGGATATGCGCGTCGCGGAAAAACGCCAGACATGGCTCACTAAGGGTCAGACCATGATTGCAAAACAGATATACGCGGACATACGGGAGGATCCTCAAAGCCCTGTTGCTGTTTCGGAGCTGTCGCAGAGATTTGGAGTCAGTGCAAGCTCGATACGGAACTATTTCAGGTGTGTGTATGGCGAAAGCATCGCAGCTGTTCTCAGACGAAAGCGGATGGAAAACGCTGCCAGGCTGCTCTGCGAAACCGACCTGATGGTATCGGAAATCGCAGGAGCCGTGGGCTATGAGAATCAGAGCAAGTTTGCGGCGGTGTTTCGCGCATTTGCCGATGATGCTCCCCTTGAATACCGCCGAAAAATGCGTTGCACTGATCGATCATCGCTTCCCCAGGTAATCGGCGATTGATTCCAACAGGGTCATCACAGTTTTATTGCTAGTTCACAACGAGCAACCGAGGAGGAAAAAATGCCCGCCAAGAATGGTGAAGTCACGAACAGAATCGAGAACGCAGACACAGAGACCAGGAGCGTGGCCAAGGGAGCGGAGAGGCAATCGCCGGCCCGGCGTTGGAGGATGAAAGATGCCATCACCCTGGCCATCTTCAATGTCATTCTATTGGTTATCCTCATGGTCGTCACCCTTGTGTTCGGCATGCTGCTCCCTGGAATATCCTACATGATCGCCTACGGCATTGCGGGAATCCTCACCGGCCCTGTCTACATGGTCATGGCAAACAGAATCAATAAGCACGGCATCCTCTTGTTTACCGCCCTGATTGACGGCGTGTTCTATGCGGTGATGGGCATGCCACACTATCTCCTCTTTTTTGCTGTCGGAGGAGCATGCTGTGAGCTTGCCATGTGGGGTAAGGACGCGTATAGAAGTGTGCCCAGAAACGCCCTTGGCTATGCGCTGCTCTACGTGTTCTTCTTTCTCAGCGGGGTGTTTCCGCTGATTCTTTTCCGCGATTCTTATCTGGAGGCAGTAGGGGCGATGTATGCACCGGAGCAGATAGAGGCCATGCTGTATTATTACGGCACACCGCACATTATCCTGATCTCCTGCCTCCTGGCTGCAGCTGGTGCCGTCCTGGGCGTCATTATCGGCGGAGTCTTCGTAAAGCGGCATGTCAAAAAGGCCAAACTGGTATGAAGGCGGAAGATCCGCGAACAGAACTCCTGGTACTGCTTGTCGTCTCAGGGCTGACCTTGCTGACCCAGACGATGCTGCAGACCTCTGTTCTCGCCCTGTTCTGTTGTCTGTACCTGGTTCTGCACGGACTCTACAAGAGAGCCTTGCAGATGGCTGCCGCCTCTCTTGTGCTCATGTATCTGTTGTTCTTCACCGGGCGCTGGCTCCCGGTACTCTCCGTCCTCTACTACGTGTTTCTGCGTTTGATGCCCCCTGTCATGGTGGCTGCGGTAGTGTTGTCCAATGCTCCCAGCCGCTTGCTGTGTGCCTTCTCCCGCCTCCATATTCCCCGGACAGCATTGCTGGTTGGCTGCGTGGTGATTCGCTTTTTTCCTGTCCTTGCAGCGGAAAGCAAGAGCATCCGTGGCGGTATGCGCGCACGAGGGATAGCGGGGCGCATCCGGGATGTCCTGCGACATCCGATATTTGCCTACGAATGCTTCCTCGTTCCTCTCATGGTGCGAAGCCTGAAGCTGTCGAGCGAGCTTTCTGCCGCGGCGTTCCTCCGGGGCGCAGAATGCGAGAGGGCGCGTTCGACGACACACGCCATAGGTTTTGGAAAGGCTGATGTGGCCGCGCTGCTGTATCTCGCGGCAGCCTGTGCATGCGTACTGCTTTTGAGGACCGTGGCGCAGATATGATGGTTGAACTGGACAGGGTGAGTTTTGCCTATTCGAGTGAGGAAGAGGACGGCGAGGCGGGGAGCGAAACAGACAGCGTAGGGGGGATTTCTGATAGCTCGCTCGAGGTCTCTCCCGGTGAATGTGTTGTACTCTGTGGCCGTTCGGGAAGCGGCAAAAGCACCCTGCTGCGCCTGATCAGCGGCCTTGCTCCCTGCATGTATGAGGGGCAGTTATCGGGGAAGATACACATCGCGGGAAAGCCCTCTGACGTGCTCTCCGCAGAGGAGCGAACCCGGCTCATGGGTGTTGTCCTGCAAGACCCGCGGAGCCAGTTCTTCATGTCCGACGTAGGGGACGAACTCGCCTTTTCTGCTGAAAATCTGGGTATTCCCGCAGACGACATCAAACTGCGCATCCACGAGGTTGCGGAAACATTCTGCATCAAAGAACTCCTGGGCTGCAGAATAGACACCCTCTCAAGCGGGCAGAAACAACGGGTGGCGCTCGCGGCCGCCATGCTCCTGTCGCCTGAGCTGCTGTTGCTGGATGAGCCGATTGCCAACCTTGACAACCGCGGTGCGGAAGAGCTGGTGGAGACACTCAGGAAACTCAAATCGCAGGGTACAACGATTATCATCAGCGAACACCGCGTGCATGCTTTCTTGGGTGTGGCTGACCGGTATGTGCATGTTGATGGTGGCACGGTGCGCCACATTTGGAGCAAGCAGTGTTTTTCCACCCTGGACAACGCGACCCTTGCCTCCTTTGGGATGCGGGCCGTACCCAACAGCAGCTGCGGAGCCGAGGACGTTATGGCGTATGCCGCAGAACACCCGACGGACACGGAGCCTGCCCTTGCCGTGCGGCGTGTCGGGTATCGTTACCGTACTTCGACCGGAGGTGTGTTTGATTTTACGGCAAACTTTCCGCTCGGACAGGTGACGGGATTGCTGGGGGAGAACGGTGTCGGAAAGACCACGCTCGGCCGTATACTCAGCGGTATGGTGTTGGAGGAGCGGGGAGAGATACGTTTTGACGGCGCGTTTCTGTCCCAGGCTGAGCGGCGTCAGCTAAGCCATTTTGTCATGCAGGACGCCGACTATCAACTCTACGCGGACAGCGTGGAACACGAGCTGCTGTTGGGTCGTAGGGTAACGGACGAGTTGAGGACGCGGGCTCTTGAGGCGCTCGACGCCTTTGGGCTGACCGAGCTGCGCTATCGTCACCCCGCCTCACTTTCTGGTGGCGAGAAGCAGCGCCTCACGCTGGCTGTAGCCTATTCGGGAGATGCCCGGCTGGTCATATTGGATGAGCCGACGAGCGGCCTTGACGGTGAGGGAGTCAGGCAGGTGGCTGCCTGGGCCAGGAAACTGGCAAGCGCGGGAAAATGCGTTGTCGTCATCACACACGACAGGGAACTGACCGAGCTCTGCTGTGACCGTGTCGTGCATATGCGTGGGCAGAAACGCAGGCACGCCCCGATGAACCAAAAGCAGGGTATACCTCGGCTGCTTGAGCTTGCCGGGCAGAAGAAAGCGCTGCTCATCTGGTCAGGCATCCTCTCAACCATCAGTGTTTTTCTGCTGCTCATATCCTTCTATTCAGTCTATCAGGTCATGAATGAGCTGCTGCAGCATGCCGCTGATTCCGCGAGCCTGGACAGCGCCCTGATGATGCAATGGGCGGTTTTCGGGCTTGTCGCGATGCTCGTTGGCTATGGGTTCACGTACGCGGCTGGCCTCTGTGCGCATACGGCCGCGTTCAAGATCATGTACGGTGTTCGGGTAAAACTGGCGGACCATATCGGGCGGTTGCCATTGGGCTTTCTCAACAGGAACGCCTCCGGAAAAATCAAGAAGATCGCAGAACTGGACGTGGATACCATTGAGGTATTCATTGCACATCAGTTGCCGGATATGGTGAGCACGGCGGCTCTGTTGGCGACAACGGCTATTGCCATGCTGTATCTGAATCCGTATTTTGCGCTGGCGGCTCTCGTCCCTATCGGTGTGGGGCTCTTTGCCCAATACCGTCTGATGATGGGAAAGGCGGCCCGGAGGGAACTGGTAAAGTACTTTGACGCATTGGAGGACATCAGCGCTTCCGGCTCTCAGTATGTCAAGGGAATGCCCTCGGTCAAGGTGTTTGGGCAGACCGTCTTTTCGTTCAGGCGCTTCCATGAAGACATGCTCAGATACCGGGACAATTGCATCAGCTATACCGACCGCAATCAAAACGGTTATGTGGTCTACCGGGTGTTGGTGTTGTCGCTTATCTGTTTCATCCTGCCGGTAGGGGTGTTCCTCTTGGGCCATAATCCGGGCGATGTTGAGCTCGCATCGGTGTTGATGCTCTTCCTTGTCTTAGCGCCGGGCATATCGGTGCTGCTGTTCAAGTTGGTTGCACTCTCCGGTGGAATGCTCCTGTCCACCGAGGGCATCCGGCGTATTGATGACATCCTGGCGGAGGAAGTTCTGCCAGAAGTGCGGGCTGGCAAAGCCCCTGACGGCTGCGACATCTGCTTTGAGAAGGTCACTTTTTCCTATGACGCCGACGAGCGGAGTCCGGAGGTGCTGCACGGTATCAGTTTCACGGCGCCGCAAGGTGAGCTCACGGCCCTCGTCGGGCCCTCCGGCTCGGGCAAATCTACCATTGCGCAGCTGATCCCCAGGTTCTGGGATGTTCAAAGCGGTAGTATCACCCTGGGCGGCGTCGATATTCGAAACATGGCGCCCCAGACACTGATGGATACCGTGTCCTTTGTGTTCCAGGACGCGTTCCTGTTCTCGGATACGGTGTACCGCAACATCCATATGGGCAACCCCCGAGCCACAGCGGACGACGTCCTCGCCGCCGCCAGGGCCGCGCGCTGCCATGAGTTCATCGAACATCTGCCAGATGGGTATGATACCCTGCTCGGCCAAGGCGGTGTGTACCTGTCCGGCGGCGAAGAACAGCGGATATGCGTGGCCAGGGCTCTTCTCAAAGACGCGCCGGTGCTTGTGCTCGATGAGGCAACCGCCTTTGCCGACCCGGAAAATGAGCAGCTGATGCAGCAGGCTCTCTCTGTCCTGATGCAGGGGAAGACCGTGGTTATCATTGCGCACAGGCTCTCCACCATACAAAACGCGGGCAACATCCTGGTACTGCAAAACGGGAGCATCATCGAGTCCGGCAGGCACGAAGCCTTGCTGGAAAGACAGGGACTCTACGCCAGAATGTGGGCGGCTCACCGGGATACGTCATCATGGGCACTGAGAAAAAAGAGGGGTCGCACAGGATGAGGAAGCTTTCTGTCATCAGCATGGGCAAGCCAAAGCGGCTGATAAAGCCCATCGTGGCTTCCGTCATCGCCGACTGTTGTCAGATGCTGCCCTTTGGCCTTGCAGCCCTGGCCGTCAGTCTCATATATGGCTCTTTTGCAGAGGAAGCTGCTCTGCTTGACACCGACCGGCTGTGGCTTATCTGTGGAGGGATGCTCGTTGCCCTCGTGCTGCTCTTCATCGCTGAGATATTCTCGTACCGAGCCTCCTATCGAGGTGCCTACGAAACCTCAGCGGAGGGGCGCGCGTCATTTGCGGAACACCTGCGCAAGCTGCCGCTCGGATACCTCACACGCAAAGATCCTGAAGAGCTGAGCAGTATGATGATGAGTGACTTCACGCAGCTTGAGGGCGCCCTGGCTCAGGTCGTCGGGCAACTCGTCGGTGGCATACTCATGCCCGTGCTCATATTCGCGGGACTCATGCTCTTGGACTGGCGCATGGCCCTGGCGGTCTTTGCGTCGCTGCCGATGACCGGCCTGCTCCTCCTGTTGGTATCCAGTTTGAAAAAACGCGTATCCGAGGACTACGTACAATCCAGAGTGGATATGTCCAACAGGTTTGGCGAGTATGTTGCCGGAATGAAAGTAATCAAGTCCTACCGCATGCAGGGGGCGAACTTCAAGCGCTTGGAGCAGGCGATCTCAGCCCTTATGAATAACGGCATTCGTGTGGAAGCGTGGCTTGGCTCCGCCTACCTGATGGCGGTTGCCTTGACTAAGAGCGGCCTCGCGCTGATTGTCATCATGGGGGTGTACCTGATTTCCGGCGGTGCACTGTCCGTTCCGGTGTTTGCCCTGTTTCTGCTGGTGGGCACGCGGGTATTCGATCCCTTGACAGCTGCCCTGCTGCGCCTGTCTGAGTGGAACCGCGCTGTCCTGTCCGGAGAGCGGATCATGCGCGTCATGGAAGAGCCGGCAATGGCTGGCAGACAGGACGCACCCGACGCGTATGACATCACGTTTGAGGAGGTGTCTTTTGGGTATGGCGACACACCGGTCCTGTCCGATGTTTCCCTCTCGTTTGAGGCTGGCTCACTGACTGCCATCGTCGGGCCCTCCGGCAGCGGTAAAAGTACGCTGCTTAAATTGATTGCGCGGTTTTACGATCCGGAGTCCGGGTCCGTGAGATTCGGAGGCGTTGAGGGAAGGGACATCAATCCCGAAAAGCTCTTAAAGAACCTCTCGATGGTATTTCAGGATGTGTACCTCTTCGAGGATACCATTGGTGCCAATATCCGCTATGGGCGGCAGGGCGCGACACAGGAAGAAGTCGAGGCAGCCGCCAGGGCTGCCTGTTGCCATGACTTCATCAGCTCCCTCCCGAAGGGTTACGATACGCCGGTCGGGGAGGGTGGGCTCACGCTCTCCGGCGGTGAGAAGCAGCGCGTCTCCCTTGCCCGTGCCATCCTAAAAGACGCGCCCATCGTCTTGCTGGACGAGGCTACGGCATCGTTGGACCCTGAGAACGAAGCAGAGGTGCAGCGTGCAATAGACGCGCTGGCCTCTGGCAGAACCCTCGTGGTGGTAGCCCATAGACTGAATACCGTTACGCAGGCAGATCAGATTATCGTGTTGGACAGGGGCAGAGTCGTGGAGCAGGGCAGGCACGACGAGCTCTATGTTGCCGGTGGGCTCTACGCAAAGCTCTGGAATCTCCAGCAGGAGACCACCGGGTGGGTCGTATCCGTGTAAGGCAAGGGTGTTGTATAACGGAATCCATTATATTTCTGCAAAAGTGTAAATATCGATACTTTGGAATCACAGCAAAAGAATGACTTTACAGATATACAGAACCTGTTGTAAAATGAACAGGACAGTCCCCCGCACACCTCTCTTTGATGTGGAACAGGCGGGGGCATTATATTACCGGAGTTTAGGGAGTCGTCGATGCCCAACAACAAAGTCTCTTTGAAGGAGCCTAAGACAATAGACGAGCAAATCGACTTACTCGAATCAAGGGGGATGATCCTTGAAAGAGAGAATGCTGGTCGTTACTTAAAGGACATCGGATACTACAGGCTCAGTGGATACTGGTTTGCGTTTCAGGACAAACGGAATGGCGATGTATTTCTTCCTGGTACATCCTTTAACCAGATTATCGATATTTATGAATTCGATCGACGCTTGAGAGTGGCGCTCTTTGAGTATGTAGCCATGATAGAAATCCGCATGCGCAACCTGCTCGCATATCATCTGGCGACGAGAATTGGGGCAGAGGCACATCTTGACTCTGCTAATTTCACCAATAAGGATAAATATAAGAGCTTCTTGAATGATTACAACAAAGAGATAGACAGGCAGCGCAAAAAGGTTAGATTCGTCGAGCACCATATCAACAAATATGGCAAACTGCCCATCTGGGTTGCCGTGGAGCTTCTATCGCTCGGCACCCTGAGTAAGCTCTATGGAAATCTTGAGTCCTCGGGTGTAAAAAAGGCTATTGCCGACGAGTTCAGTCTCAAGTGGTACCGCCTGAAAAATTGGCTTGAAATACTCTCTTATATAAGAAATGCCTGTGCCCATCATCAAAGGCTTTATGATCGTTCATTGCCTTACAAAGCCAAGCTGTTTTGGGATGCTGAGTATGATTCTGATAGCCTATTTTGTGTTTTTATCCTGCTCAAGAAGCTGTTCTTGAGCTACAATAGTAGCAAGTGGAAAGCATTCGCCAAGAGTCTCTCTGGTGCTATGGCTGATGCGCAGTATATTACTGCTTCGAGTCTTGGGTTTCCATCAAATTGGGATAGCGAGCTGCGAGTTGAGGGATACGAGTAGATGGGGCTGCTTTTTACCATATGGCTGCATACCTTGAAAGTCGCGGATCGGAGGTGCTCACCGTATGGAGTGGTGTGCCTGTTTCGTGAGTAGGAAAGTGGGGGACAAAAGGGGACGGTTCATCTGTCCTGCTTGCTCTTGTGGTCGAACCGCTCAGCAATTCCCTTACGAAGACCGGTCAGACGGGCAACTTGTCGTATTGGCATTCGGTGCCTTCTCAACTCGACAACGGCTTGGTGCTGCTGATCAATGGGGAGCGCCTGAAACTCCCTCTCCACCGCCAGCGTTGGCTCCACTGCTTATTTGAACAGATCTGGCAGAGAAAAGACGGGCATCTGATCCGCACTCATTCTAAAAGCCCTAACTCGTTTTGTACCCGTGCGTACTCTTTCATGGCTTCCCGGCGGCGAGCCCTCTCTGCATCCCTTAACTCTTGTACATCGTTGAGAGCA
>JAIRZP010000003.1 GCA_031267175.1 Coriobacteriales bacterium
CTCCAATACTCAATCATTGGAGCAAGGGACAGGACTTCTGATACCGGAGAGAAGAACAATTGCGTTGGAGCTTCGTCATCAGTGTAATTAATATCGGTTTCATAATCTGGGTACAAACGTTTCTCGGAGAACCCACGAAGAAGTTTTTCTGGTATTAACTGCATGATTGTGGTCTTAAAATCAAGCAGTCTGTCTAGTTCTCGAGGCGATACAAGCAACCCATATTCATTTATCTGATCTAAAAACGTCATGTCCGGGTTTTCAATTAAGCACAGACTGCTGGGCACCAGTCTTATTACAAGTGTTGAGTCTGTCGCCTCAATAAATGAACCCAGCTTCACAAGCGGCTTTGATTCAAACTCTGAAGCTCCAGAGAACTCCGCAACAACAGACACAGCTAAAAGCCCAATTTGAACCTGGGTTCTAAGTTTTACAATATTGTAATCTGGATTGATTTTAATCAGGTTTGCAGTTTCTCCGGCTGCTTGTGTCTGCGGGAGAAAGCTAGCAAGCAGCTTTATCAAAGCCTCTTGGCAATACCCAAAATTCTCATCACCCTTATCTGACCACTTTGGATGGCCTATTCCGTTAGGGCGCGCTATTGGTGTGGCTCCCACTGACCCTTTAGTTGACATTATAAGATAATCAGCGAATAAAGAGATAGCATCCCGGCATACTTGGTTTCTGAATGCTGAAGAAGTGGTGGTGTCGCAAGAGTATGCCAAAGAAATATCAGAAGCTAGATCAAATTTCCTCTGTCGAATTCCTAGTGCACAGTTTTCCCTTGATGTGTTGAGCATCATGTGAATAATCGATGCCCACCCATTTGCACTAGTATCGCATCTTCTGCTTGTGCTGCCAAGAACTAGGCTTGCTGACTCACTGAATCGATCTATGCTTCTAACTAACTCATCAACATATCTATACTTCGTTAAGTCAGTATTCAATAGACTAATGACTTGGTGCAGAGAGGGGTAAGCATCAAGAGAGTTTTTTCCATAGAGCCCTGTATGCTTGCTTAGACTATGCAGCTCAGTAATTACGGCGCTTTTCTCTATGCTAGTCACAGTCTTCTGGTTCCTTTTTCGAAATATCCTAGTGTTTTACACAGCCTTATCAGTTGTTTATCAACGTTTGTTGTAGGTAATTCTATCAGATTAATTTGGCTACCAACTCATGACAAATGCCAGATATAGGCAAATGTCACCAAGCCTTGTTTTTTGTCATTATTAGGCAATCCGCTGTCATTCTTTTTTATATATGAATTTGTGCTACTAAGCATAATGCAGCGCCTTTAGCAGGGAAAACACATGCTTTTTTCGCTGAAAAGAACACACTTGTCTTGGCTTTTGCCACTACTAAAGTGTGGAATACGAAATCAGACAAGAGTACAAAAGGTACTCGGACAAGATTCGTGGAAGCACCTTGAAAGCAAGACTCATAGGAAGGAGAACGGTAATGGTCAGTTTGAGCAAGCACACCTGCAGAGCATGTGATTGACGCGGCTGGAGCTCTCACAATTCTACGACGACAGATATTTTTTGTGTCTGTGAACGAGAGCTCGCTCACATCACATCAACTTGCAGGAACTGGAAGGCACGTCGATTTCCAAAGCTGGGCGCGGCTCTATGTGCAAGCCGTGCGTCAGCGAAATTCGATTTGTACGTCTAGTCAGGTGGCCTAGGGCTGCGCAACACAGTCCCAGGCGACAGCAAGAAGCAAGGTCGAAACACAGTAAGGAGGTGAGATGCCATGCGCCCACTCCCAGAGGAACTCCCCAGCGGTGATCTGATCGTTTTGAGGCACAACGACTGGGTTTACTGAGCAAGAGAGTTTGTCCGAAAAGCAAGTAATGATACGAGGAGGTGTGATATGTGCAGCAAGGCCCACAAGGGCAAGACGTGTTCGAAGTGTGGGGCGTTTGAAGGCGGTGGCTGCTCGGAGTGCAATGGATGGTAAGCCCTAGGTCCTGAGCAGGACATTAAAAGGCTCAGTCCTATCAAGTGTATTTGTAAGTTGGAAGCGCTGGCATGGAGCCAGCAAAACGAAAGGAGTATGAAATGAGTGACAAGCGTTGTGTGGTGTGTGATGGCAACGGCAAGTGTGTGAGCTGCGAGGGTTCCGGCAGGAATCACCTCAATGCTCCCTGTGGTGGGTGCGGTGGTTCTGGAACGTGCCCTCGCTGCAAGGGCAGGGGTCGTGACCCCCAGAAGTAGGGTTGTTAAGGCAAACCGCCAGCATTCAAGCTGGTATGACCGAAAGGAGAAAGAAATGAGCACTTTTGCTTTGACCAACAACAACGAGAAGGAGGACATCATGCAGGAGAAGGAGTATGACCAGAAGATGGTCGCCAGCACGGACACGGTAGTGGACAAGTCCAAGCTCACGAATCCGTGGGCGCGTAAGAACAGCGAGAAGGAGGACATCGTGAACGACAAGAAGTACGACCAGAAATTGGTGCCCGGCACCTTTGGCGGCGGAGTCCAAAGCCAGCGTCTGACGCCGGGCACGTTCCGAGGCGGCGTGCAGTCTCAGCGTTTGACTCCCGGTACCTTCCGGGGTGGCATCCAGAGCCAACGCCTCACCCCTGGAACCTTCCGAGGCGGTGTGCAGAGCCAGCGCCTGACCCCAGGCACCTTCCGTGGAGGGGTACAGAGCCAGCGTCTGACGCCGGGCACTTTCCGCACCATCACCCTTACGGCTGGCCAGCTCCTCAAGCGCTACTGATGCGCAGGGCTGTGGCGGCGCTCCGAGGATCAGTCGGAGCGCCGCCAGTACGGCCGCCAAGCAATTCACGCGAAGGGCAAGCAGCAATACGGCCATCAATTTTGGAAGGAGGGAGCGAGGGTGTCAAGCATGACAGGCTGGTTGAACCGGAACTTCCCGGGTATCGCCAACAAGATCGGCTACTGCAAGCGTGTGTTTCAACCGCGAAGCGGGACGCTTGGTGCCACGCAGGGAGTGCATATGGATTACTACGGAAACATACCCGCCGATGCGGACGAGGAAGACATCTACGCAACCGAGGACGGCTACATGGAGGTAGCGTTCTGGTACCACCGCCTTGGCGAAGGCAACTGGAGGGTCTACATCCTTTCAGACATCAACTATCACGGACGGGATTCTGGATCACATCCATCTCACCGCTATCACGACAGCACCTTGAATATGCACTACATCTGTTACGACCAGACAATCCGCACGAAGGCCGAGGCCAAGAACGTCTCAGCCGACTGGGCAGACCTTACCGCCCACTATATCCAGACAGGCACACCGTTCTAGTATCAACCAAGAGAAGGGAGTTATTGATGAACATAGTTGAAGCTTCAAGCAGGGGCATACCCGCTGATGTGGACGAGACCGACGTCTACATGACCGAGGATGGCTACATCGCAATCGAGTTCTGGTACCACAGGATGCAGGACAACACCTGGAGGGTTTACATCATGTCCGACATCGACTATCACGGCAGGGATGTCAGCTCCAGTGTGTCACACACCCATTCTGATGACGGCAATGGGTACAAACACATTTCCTATGAGGCCGTCCAGGACAAGAAGACTGCCAAGGCTGTATCGGCCGACTGGGCAGACCTTACCGCCCACTATATCCAGACTGGCACAAGGTTTTAGAAACCTATCGAGAAAAGGAGACAATACCATGAAGAGAGCAAAAGCAGGTAAGCAGAGCATCAATGCGAGGCACGTCACAGTGCACAACCGCTTCGGAGCAGCATGGTTGTGCATCACCGGCAGGGACATTGCATGGAAGAATGTTGAGCCCAAGATCATTCCTTTCGTCTTTCAGGATGCCGAAATCCTGTCGTCCGCTGGGCGAGCATCAACCGCAGGTAAGGCACCTCAAACCCTTTATACGGAGCCGATTCAGATAACTCATGAGGTCTACTCCATGATCAAGAACACCGTGGGAACGTTCCGTCCTGAGACCGGCATGATGCTTGGTACCAGCGACGGACAGGTAATCGACCATTGCTACTTCGATGAAAACGCTCAAGTGAGCGGCGGCGAGTACAACCCGAACATTGACCATCTCAACGATATTGTCCTCCCGACGTGGAACTCCCGTGGCATCAGCATGGTGGGCTTCGTCCACTCCCACCCCTGTGGCTACTGCACCCCCAGTCCATGGGACATTCAGTACGCAGGAGAGTTACTCAGCATTCTGCCGGGTCTGTCCAAGTTCGTCATACCAATCGTCCAGAGCCGCGCCACCGGGCAGTTCAGCATCCAGTTCTACTGTGTGCGCCGCTCGCTCTCGAACGCGTCATTCGTGGAGCCATGCAAGCACAAGATCATCTTCAGGAACAGGACAGATGAGGATGATGCCGTGACGAATGCCATGGCACTGCGCACCGGCGAGGTCTACCCCCGTGACGTGATGGCCACGAAGACCGTCGTTGTCGTTGGCTGTGGTGGCTCCGGCGAGTATGTCGAGTACCTCGCCCGCTGCGGTGTCGGCAGGATAATCCTCATCGATGGGGATAAGTATGAGCGCTCGAACATCGAGACGCAGAAGGCATATACCGATGAGATTGGCGTGCCAAAGCCGTTCGCCCTTGCCACCCGCGTGGCAAGGATTGATCCGGACATCGAGGTAGTGGCCGTACCCCACAATCTCGACAACGACTTTGAGGACGACGTGTTCGCAGCGCTGATTGGCCAAGACATCCTGACGGATCGACCAAAGGACGTCCTGATTGCAGGCTGCACTGACGACTTCTATGCCCAGATGCGCACTGCCCGTCTGGCGTTGAACCTCAGCTGCCCCTATGTGGCAACCCAGATCTATGCCAGGGGAGACGGAGCCGAGGTCATATTCACCTACCCCGGTGTCACGGCTTCCTGCCCGCGCTGTATGCTCGGAAGCCGTTATGACGCATACCTTGAGGAAGGCTTTGTCAACGACACCACATCGGCGCAGGCACCGCTCTTCTGCACCCAGCGCGCCAATGCCACAGTGGGCTTCATCAGCTCAATGCTACTGCTATACGGCTGTGCGCCAACAAGCCGCTTCAACGACGAGCTGGATAAGGTGAAGAACCGCAACTTCGTGCTTATCCGCATGAGGGACAGCTTCGATGCGCCGCCCTTCGACGGCGGATTCGCCGAGAGCGGTTACACCTACTATGACGACACCGCATGGGTGATGCAGGTGCCTGATGACGGTCTGGATGGCCGACCGCGCTGCCCAGACTGCCATGGCCATGGAAACCTTCTGGCACTTAAGGGTATGTGCCGGGATACACGCAAGCTCTAGAGAAAGGGGATCGAAATGTTGATGAACGAGATGAGGCCGCTGGTAGGGCCGACCGTACGAGAGGCAGGGGCATCCAACAGCTGCGTTGCCCTGACATTCGACCTGCCGCCCACATGCGAACCAGCAGTCTGCCAATTCGGCTTTGAGAAACACGGCAATACGGGATTGGTCATGATTGAGGAAGGCGTCACCTACCACGGCAATAACCCCGAGTTCCGCGCCTTCGTCGAGGAGGGTACCTACTCCTATGCCAGCGAGGCCGATCTGCGCAGGTTCTTGGACGTACTCGATGCAGTCGTGGCCGCAGAGGGCATGGCTGCGGAAAACCGGGAAGAACGAGAGGGCAACCCAGGTGACGCTGACCAGGAGGCTCGTGGCGCTCAACTGGAGGTCATAAGGCTCTTTGATGAGGATGTGTTCAGGGTGTCCATGGGCGAGGACATCAGGGGCCAGGGCGAGGCCATAGAAGCCATTTTGCCGCTGCTGTCCACCGCAGTCAGGAAGCATCTCTCAAGCAGACCCTTGGTGGTCGTCCTTGCTGGGGAGACCAGCATCGGCAAGACCTCGTTTGCTGTCAAACTGGCCGAGGCAATCAATGCGGCCACCGGCGCTGAGTTCGGTACCATCAGAATCGACATGAACCAACTTGGTGAGCGCCATGCCACCAGCCGCTTCTGGGGTCCACCTCCTGGATACGTCGGCTATGACCAGCCCACGGTGTTCGACCAGCTGCTGGAGAACCCCCGCCAGGTCATAGTCTGCGACGAGATGGAGAAGGGTGACCCCTTCATCATGAACGCATTGATGAACGCCATGGCAAGCGGGCGCATGGAAAGCTCCCGCATGCGCGAGGACGGCCGGGGCGAGTTCGACTTCTCCAAGAGCATCATGGTTTTCACCACAAACGTCGCCTTGGATGTCGAGGCCGACGCCACGCAGCGCGACATGACCCATGCCTGCAAGCAGCAGCTGCGCGACTACCACGCAAACGGCTACAGCTTCTCGCCAGAGATAGTCAACCGCTTCTCGGAGGTTATCGTCTTCAAGCCGATATCTGATGACGTGAAGCGTGAGATAGCCGAACTGTCCATTGTACGGCTTGCCCGTCAGTTCGAACTTGTCGTGGAGCATGTGGATGCAGATCTGCTCACGGCCTTTGCGGAGCGCTGCATCGCCGAGGAGGGCGTCCGGGAATTCGAGTACGAGGCGGAGCGTGTTTTCGGCGTTGCGATGGCCAACTACGACCAGGAAGCAGAAGGGCATACAGTCGCTGTGACCGGCACGATTGACGATCCCGTTGTCGAGCGTGCCGATGGTGCTGAGGTCCCAAATGGGTAAGTGGACTGCCTGGGGCATCCGCACGGCTTGTGGATGCCCCAGAAATTCTAACAGATTGGAGGATGGTTAACATGACTGCTGTATTGACTGCCGTGGCTGCGGTGCCATATGACCCTATGCAGGAGGTTTGGGACGTGATGGCGAGTATCGGACGCTGGGTTCTCGGCATCCTGGCCATTCTGGTGATTATGAATGTTGTGTACTCCATCGTGAACACCATAAATAAGGGAAAGAAGGTGGAGGCTACTCTTAGCACACGGTTCATGGAAGTCCAGAACCAGCTGGCTGACTGCATGTTCCGTATTCGTTCCATTGGTAGCATTACAAATTCTGAGGCAGCCTTCCTAGAGACAATAATGCATGAAGCCATTTCAGGGCGCTATGGAGAAGGCCAGGGGGCTAACGCATTTATCCTTGCCGAGAACTACCCTGAGTTGGCAGGCGCTTCGGTACCGTTTGAGAGAATTGCCGAGGCCATCAATGGATCGATGGCCGATTTCAGGAGACAGCAAAGCTCGCTTCTATCTCAGTTGGAACAATTCGAACACTGGCGTACGGGGACACTGTTGTCTCGTATCGTGATAGGAAACAGATACCCTGACCGCGATCTTATCGCAAGGATCGGCAACAACACATACTACGGGCCGGAAGCCCTGGAGCAGATGTATCGCATAGTGCATACCAGCGAGTCGCTCCAAGCTTACAACGAGGCCATTTTAACCCCATATGACCACAATGGATATGCCCTTGACGCAGGGCTTGACTAGGATGAATCGAGGAGTTGAACTTGGATGGTTACTAAGGCCATTACACGCGATGACTACAGGGCGAAGCTGTTCACTCCGCTGAGCAGCACATTTGGGGTGCCGATTGCCTTCAACGGCGAGAGTAACGCTGGTCGGATTGCCGGTGGCAGGACACTTGGGATATATGTTCATGCTGACCACGCCATAGTAATCAGATACCGCGATTGTCCCGTGTCGCTGTTCAAGACGGTTGCCCATGAGATAGGCCATGCCACCGACCCCTCACTCAGTCCAGAGGCACTGAGTTCTGTGGAGCCACAACTGCATGGCGGCCACAGGAGCTATGAAGAGGCCGTGGCCCGGTTCGTTTCCTACTATTCTCTCTGTTATGCAGGCGTAAAGGTTCCCAGCGAAAAGGTTCGCGCCGACGAGCTGCTGGCTAAGCACGAGCGTGTCTATAGAAGGTATAAAACCGAGCCGCTGAAGCTCCACATCTTGAACCTGATGGAGATAGCCGAGGTCATCGCCTTCGTTGCCAAGCCGGGACGGATGGAGCTGTTGGATGGATGGAGCGACGATTGGGGGTCCTGCAAGTTCTGCAGGGACTATCCAAAGGGCATAAGACCCTGCAAGTTGCTGGCGGAGCCAGTGGTTGAGAAAGCGGGCGGCAGAGCTGCCGCCCGTCGCAAGAACAAAAGGAAGCGTAGTAAGAATTATGCATAAGGAGGTAGTTCACATGAGAAATAAAGTTATCGCAATTGGTGAACATGCATCAAAGGTTGTCGAGGAAATCGAGAATCGCTATATCTATAAAATGGCGCGAGGTCAAAAAGGAGTGCCGCTCGAAATCCCAATGATCAAACAGGTGAGCCCATTTCTATGCAAGTTCGATATCCTCAGCGTAGTCGATGCAGATACAGACTTCATCCGCATTAATGAAGTATCGATTCTAAATGGATGTTGGCGAGCGAACTTTACAGCCATGGCTTTGGAGCAAGGAAAGGCGCTGATTGGCGACAACGTTTTCTTTGTAATTGCGCGAGGCGACGATGAAGCCATGAGCACCGTTAGTCACTCTGTCAAATCCAAAAAAATGAAAGGAAAAGAGTTGGTTGTCTGTTTTCTGTTGGATTATTCGACCGCACAAGCTCAAATAGAAGGCGAAAGCGCTGCATGTGAAGCAAGGCTGGCGGAGGAAATCGATGCTTTGGTAGTCGTTCCCGTTAACGGACTCGCAGACTTTTCTCAGATTAAATCACTAACAGAAGATTCAAATAATGCAAAGTGGCGTGCCGCCAGGGAGGCAGGCAAGGATAGTATTACTGTAACGACTTCTCCATTTCATGATGAAAAAAGTGCTGCCGCATATGCTATTTGGATCTTTTTACAGGCAGTTTCTAAGAGCGACGAAAGCCTGAATTCCATGTCAGATGGTATTAAAACTGCAATTAACGATTTAGGTATAGTTCACCTTGCCCTTAAGATGTCTTTAATGGACTGCAAGAACGAATTTGTTGTAGAGAATGCCATAAGGAACCTCTGCGACAAAACTGATTCCTCAACAGTTAACCATTCTCTTGCAATTATCGCTTCCGTAAATACCTGTATGTCGGCATATACCGGGGCTGTCATTGGTGCGTCTATGGATCCAACAAACCTAGAATTTGCTTTTGAGTGTGTCTTTGATGACATCTTGAAGGATTGGCTTGTCGTGGTTTATGTGGTGGCATAAATGGCTGCAAGTCAGACAAATATCATTGACTTCAAGAAGGCTCGAGCCGAATTGAAGAGGAGCGAGCGACTGGTCACCTTGCCCATCAGACGCTCCAGGCTCAAGTCCAGGGCAGCAGCCATTCTGCTGGTTGCATTGGCCGTTGCCGTATCGGCAGTTGCTCTGGTTGCTAGGTTCATAGACAATGCCATGTATCCCAGCGACTGGTTCAATCCCTTGTCGCTGCTGGTATGGTTCGTAATTGGCCTTACCGCATTGGCTTGCGGATGGGCGTTGTTTGATGCTGGGTCACTCTATCAGAATCGTTGGTGGGTCTGGGGTGCAACGGTGTTGATGTTCTGGCTGCTCTGGACTTTTGGCGACCACTATTGGCGCTATCTCTATCTCAAAATAGGCGATGTCCACATCCCGTCGCAGGCGTTCATTGTTATGGTTGTCGTGTCTCTCACGCTCCTCGTGGAGACTCAGCGCAAGCGTGGGGTGTGGGGGATGTATTTTTTTGCTGTCGGCCTTATGGTTGTGGCTGCTGCATCAGTATTCTTCAGCATATCGTTGTCGTTTTTAACCGTTTTTGTGTGCATCGTGGTAATTGGTACTGCTGTCGCCAGGAACCACTATGGCGACAGGCGGTGTAGGAAGGTGTTCATCGTTGGTGCTAGCATTGTGCTGTTGGCGGTGGCCTCCTATATCATAGTCGGGACGCAGCGAGTAGATCGCCTGTCAGTGTTCTTTACGGATGGCGCGAGTGATCCGTTGGACTATGATTATCAGTTCCAAGCAGCGGATATGATTGGCTATGCTTCTCAGCTTTTAGGCCAACTCGAAGAAATGACCGACGAGGTTTTTCTTGCCAGAAGCCTGTTCGGGTATTCAGATTATCCATTTCTGGACATAGGGTTCGTCTTTGGGCGTCTTCCCTCTCTGGCTGTTGTGGCAGCGTGTCTGGTGACAGCCTGGCTTGCACTCAGGGCTTCACGATATGATGCAAATCGTTACGGCGGTCTAATTACGACTGGGCTTGCGGCAACCATCGCCTTCCAGGTGCTGTTTGGGATACTGAACAACTATGGACTGACTCCCTCTGCAAGCTCAATCACAGTACCGCTGGGTAGCGAGACCGGGTTGCCTTTGGTGCTTCATATGTTCATGGTGTGGGCATTGGCCTCAGCCCTCTGGAAGCCGCGACTGCCCAATTTAACAGAACCGCTTAGGGAGAAGACCCAACGCTGGAGGAAGGCTGCATGAGCGGCAGAGCCCACAAGACCCGCATTATGCTGATGGTGCTGGTCGATGTCTCTTGCGCAGACGAGTCGGATCAGGCTTGCAGGGAGCGCCTGGCCTCGCTCGATGATGCCGTCAACTCCTACAAGAAGGAACTGAGACGTATGGGAGCGGGACATAACGTTGTGATTGCAACCGCCGCCTTTGCAAACAGGCTCTTCGACCACTCTGCATTCAACAACGACTCGCGTGTTGACTTCTCCCCAGTCGTGAGCGATTCCTCTTGCTGGGCAGAACCGTTAGCATGGGCAATGAAAAAGATTGAGCATGCGAAAAAGGTCTATGACCTCGAAAACGCGATCCATTTCCCGCCGATAGTACTGTTCTTCTCCGCATCCAACACTGAAGACAGGTACGGCGAGGCTATCGAAGCCCTGCGCGATGCTCGTGCAAATGGCGATATCACAGTAAGGGCTATCGGCACAAAGGGCAGACCTGAGCTGCTGGCTCTCCAAGGTATGACGGATGACGTGGTATTGGTTGATCCCAAAGACACGACAGGTTGGGTTGAGGAGTTCTTCCGTACCACCGACATGATAAAGGCGGTCTTGAATGGCAAAAGGCCATTCGATTCAGTGGCTGTCAAGACGCTGATCAACGAGACAATCAATACTCTGGATTTGGGAGCTGGCGTATTCCCGGAGCAGGCTATGGCCAAGATTTCTATGGCGCTAAAGAAGCAGAACGCCGTTGTTCGCAACAAGCTGGACCTGGAATCTGATGCTACGTTCAGTATCGAAGAGGCGCGTGCTGTCGTGAAGGCGCTGAACTCGATGTGCGACAGGATGCCCGAGCGATGCCGAGGGTTTGCCGAGGACATTGGCGTTCAATACAGGGCGGCATCCAGTGCGAGGACTCCCTCGTCGCCAGAAGATGACAGCAGGAGACTCAGCGAAGAGTCTTCTGGGGATTCTGCCGTTCAGTCGCTGCCTAAGAAGAACAAGAAGGGCAAGAAGGCCACCGAGCAAGATGTTCCGAAGACTATGGAGCTGCCGCTGGAGATTATGACCAAATCCGAGATGGAGCTCGCTGCCCTCATCGGCCTTGATGAGGTCAAAGCGGTGGTGGGAAAGATAGTCGCTCTGGCTAAGCTCAACAAGAGGTATCCCCGACGCGGCAAGCCAAGACAAACCTTTTTGCACATGGCATTTCTGGGGAACCCGGGTACTGCCAAGACCACTGTCGCACGTCTGCTGGCGAAGATTCTCCAAGAGCATGGCATCCTTCGTAAGGCCGAGCTAGTGGAGGTTGGCAGGGATGGCCTCATCGGTAGATACGTAGGCTCCACTGCGCCAAAGGTTGTCGCGGCATTCGACAAGGCCAAGGGCAGCATACTGTTCATCGACGAGGCACACTCTCTCGTTGACAGCGGACGCGGAGACTATGGAGACGAGGCACTGGCGACGATAGTGAAGGAGATGGAAAATCGATGCGGTGACCCAGTGGTAATCATGGCTGGCTACCCACGGGAGATGGAGGCGCTGTTGCATCAAAACGCAGGACTGAAAAGTCGTATCAAGTTCATCGTGAACTTCCCCGACTATTCCGATGAGGAGATGCTCATGATTGCGGAGCGAACAGCGAAACAATACGGCTATGCGCTTGCTGGCGGCATTCGCGAAAAAGTGATGTCTATGATTGCCGAGGCTAGGAGAGACGAGACATTCGGCAATGGCCGTTGGGCACGGAGCCTCATTGAGCAGGCGGAGCTAAACCTCGCCGACCGCCTCATCAAGCTGAGCATCGACGAGATTGACGACGCTATGCGGAACACACTGACAGCTAAGGACTTCGAAACCCCACCTGACATCAAGCTCAAACACAGAAAGCAGAAAATCGGCTTCATGCCACAAGAGCGCAACAAGTAAAACCGCTAAGGTTACTGTCATAGATTGAGAGGTTGGCCAAGAAATGGTAGAACAGACTAAGAATATTGCAAAAGCGTATTCTCTGCTTGGCTTGGAATATGGCTCAGATTTGCACACCATCCACAGAATGTGGAAAAGGAAACTAAAAGAGTCCCATCCCGACTTTGGTAAAGATAAAAAGGATGAACTACGAAGAACAAAGCGTGCGCAGGAGCTGAACGAAGCTTATAAAGTCCTGGGGAATGCCTGTCGGAAGGGTTTGATTCCACAGGGAAAAAAGCCAACCAAAGCTCAACCAGCGCCCATCCCAAGCCCAAACACTGAAGCAAAAACGAATAAAGGCATAAATTCAAAGCTTCGACCCAAACGCCCTGACCATGGCAATGCGAAGCGTGAAGATGCTTTTGCTGATCTCTATCAGTCATGGTGCGACAAAAAGTTTTGGGTGGACGAGCTTGCAATACTTTCAGAAAACCCGCAGGTAGCGCTTCCAAGAGATGTCTGTGATGCTCTGGAGTGCATTATCAGAAGCGTTTCGCGGCATAGCGTTATGAAGGAGTGGTGGTGGCCAGATATTCGCATTCTGCGCCCCCCATACCGGAAGTATGCTTATCCAGGAAGTGGTACCGCCCTAATTACCAAGCGTCTAGAGCACATGGTCAGATGTCTCGGCTTAAAGAGTATCGGGCAGGAGGATTTTTGCAATTTGAGATCGCTGCTGTGGGTGACGTTCGGTTCAATGCTGAAAGACAGAATCGGAGCAGAACCGGGTTTGTTCGACCTCTTTTTTGCAGTGAACACAGAAAATACTAAACTGGTAGAGTCTTGGATAAAGATGTATCAGCCAGGATATATAAACAGCCGAGTCTATCGGCAAATGTCCGCACGAAACAAGGGGAAGCGGAAACCGGGGAAGCTCGCCTACGCTCGCGAGGTCTGGTATGTGCAGCACAAAGGCAGAAGGCTTGAGGAAGATGTCTACAAAAAATTGGAGCAGGCCTGTCAGCTTTATGTTGTTCGCACAATCATCAAGTATGAATGGCCCCAGGACTCATTGTGAGCGACGGTCATGCAGAAGAACTGGCTAAGCCAGCCTTCTTCTTTGTCGGTATGAGGGGGATAATTGAACTTGTGCTGCATCGGGATAGCTCAATGCGATTATATCTGAAATGAGCAGACGCCTTGCTATCTGGGACGCACTATCTGGGACGCACTAACCTATTACGAGCTTGAGGTGAAGATGAATCGGTTGATGAGCGAAATCCTATATGATGACAACAAGCAGGAGATTGGTCGTGTGGCTTTCAGGCAAGTGATTATCAGGGCGCATCCCATCTTGCAGCGGCTGGATGACGAGGGGCTTCCACCGGGCAGCTCAGCGTTGGTGTTAGTGACAGACTGGTCGTTCGAGGAGGGCGACGCCTGTGGCGGCTTCGCTTGCGAGCTGAGGGTTGAGTTTTCCGATGTCACCAATGCGAGGCGTAAGGACTCCATGAAGCCGGAACATGCCCAGACGATAGCCAGATTCATCAGATCTCTCGGCGAGCACATCGACAGCATCGTAATCAGCTGTGCCGGGGGCATGTCGAGAAGCCCAGCAATCGCGGCCGCAATCATGTTGGCGCAAGGCCAAGCTGACATGGCTATCTGGGAGAACCCCAACTACTCACCCAACCCGCTCTGTTATCGCCTAATGCTGGAGGCATTCGGTTTGCCTACTGACCAGGTGAAGAGCAAAATCAAAACCAGCAAGAGAGCCTTTGAAACAGCGTTTGGCCGGTGCACGGAGTGAACGTGGTGAACAGCAGGGGCGATTAGGAAACAATCTCTACAATATCGGCAACCTGCTTGCCAGATGATTTGCCGTACTCAAGCAGGGCTTTTGCAAGCATGTCGATGGCTTGCCACTGATGTGTGAGTTCTTCAGACCACTGCCGAATGAGATCAGTGCGAGTATTACCTTGAGCGTTGCAAAACTCCTGTTCTCGCAATATCTCGTTTATTGCGGGATACCAGTCATTATGGTCGTCTCCGAGCTCATATGAATCCTTGAGACTCTCGCGATTCATCTCAATATAGTCATCAAGAGAAAGTTCGTTATTTTCTCCGCCATCCAGGCGCCATTGTTCTTGACTCTCTGCAAATACCCCAGCAAACAAGACAAAGACATCAGCATGATTTGCTGTTCCAGTGTGAGCATAGCCCAGTGTCCCGTAGTCGCTGTTAGAAATTATTGTGACTGTTCCAGCTGAACCAGGATGCCGCAGTTCAGCCGCCACTGCATGACCAGCCTCGTGAAAGGCAATCAGCGTTAGCTCTAATTCAGACAAGCCATACGGGTTTGGGATTGCTGGATTCAACGGAGTCACCTTTCACTACGGTTTGCCGTTAAATGTATATGCAGGTCAGTGTATCAGACTTAATAATTGAGTGTTCCGTAACCGAAAATCACGCTACTGTTGATGCCGTAGCTTCTGCGGTTGACGGTATTACTGCTGTTGCCCTCGATGGTGTGGACGTAGCCGCCCTCGACGTACTCCACGATGCCAACGTGGTCGCTTTCGCCGTCGCCTTGCCAGTCGAAGAATATGATGTCTCCAGGTTGGGGGCTATAGCCGCGCTCCTGAAAGCGCCCTGCATCGCGAAACCACTGCACACCAGAAGGAACCCATGAGAAGCGCGGAATGCTACCGGCCTCGATATAACCACATTCGTTAGCACACCAGCTGACGAAACAGGCGCACCACTCCACGCGGTTGGAAAAGCCGTACCACGACCAATAGTGCGCACCACCGGGGTTGCCGAGCTGGGATAGCGCTACCTCCACAATGTCGCCTGAGCCGGAGTGGGTACCGTATAGCACCGACTGCCAGGCTCTGGCGTACTGGGGCGTGAGCATCTCCGTGAGAAGGTCGCACTGGCTGACGTTGAAGCCGTAAGCCGTGGCCATCTCATCTGCGGTCTTGGCCGATTGCGTGATGTAGAGGGTGCGGCGGGTGTAGACCTGCGTCTCCTCAACGATGGTGCCGTCGTCCTGCTCGACGGCGACTATCTCGGTGTACTCCCTGTCCTCGACGCGGCAGTCTATGGCGTTCATGTCCCAGTAGACCTCGCGCAGCAGCCCTTGGCGGCGCTCGTCCAAGGTGATGGCATCGAGCGGGTCGTCGGTGTTGGTGGTCGTGCGCACGGAGTAGACTGCCAGCACCTCGCGCCAAGGTGCCCTGGTACCGGAGATCATCATCTCGTCATGGGGGTTTGCAGCCCTTATCTCGTCTATCCTGCCCTGATGCTCCTGGTTGACCTCGGATACCGCTTCACGCAGCGTGGGGTTTCCGTCATCCATATCGCCGCCCGCGAAGAAGATGCCGAAGGCACTTGTCGCGATAAGCCCCACCAGGCAGATAATGAGGATAACTGCCACGGCAATCCAACCACCGGTGGCGATGGCGGAGATGAGTGATTTGATAGCGGCTACCGCCATCTTCACGAAGGTCATGATGCCCTTAACCGCCACCTTGGTTGCGGTGATCGCTGCCTTCGATGCCGCCCGTGCCGCCTGCGCGGCGTTCCTGACGGCCACCTGCGTTGCCTTGGCGGTGGCCTTTACGGCCTGTGCCGTCTGTTGCGATGTCTTGACCGCTTTGCCAGCTGCGGCTCCCGCCGTCTTGATGGACTTGGCTGTGGTCTTGACCGCCCCTTTGGCTCCCTGCTTGATAGTTCCCTTGGCGGCGTTGGCGGTGCCGGTTGCGCTGGCTGCAGCTTGTCTGCCGGTTGCAGCAGTGGCCTGTCTTGTGGTTGTCGCCGTGCGGGTCACCGTCTTCTGGGCAGCCTGCTTGGAAGCCCCTTGGGTAGTTCGCTGACGCGCAGCACCGCTGGCGTTCTGGGCAGACCGCACCCCCTGTTTAGCGGCCTTTGCCGCATGGCGCACATCGCGGATTTTGCCTATGGCTTTGCCGGTTCCGTCGGTCGTAGCCTTCCGCGCCGCACCTGTGCTGTCCTTGGCAACCTGCTCGACCTTGCTCTGGGCGTAGTCGATGCTGTCGCGGTACTGCTGTTCAGGCGGCTCGCTTCTCTCCGCCACGTCCTTGACCTTGGCGTGGGCGTCGCGCACGGCGGCAAGCCCGGCTTGCCTTTTGTCCAGCGCCTTGATGTCCTTTACCACGTTACGGGTCTTGATGGTCTTTCCCATAGGTACTCCTGTTCTGATTGGGATACGGCATTTGATGTATACTTATGAAGGCAACCGTTGATGCTTGGAGACATAAAATGACCAAGATGCAGATACTGCTTGATGATGAGAAGATCAGGCGCGAGCGCAAGCTCAGCCCCGTAAAGATGCAGGCGTTCATCGACTCCGTGTTCATCGACAGGTGCAGGCTTGCCAAGGATACGGACGGTTTCTACACCGGCACCGGCGACAGCGGCGACCTGATGCGCTTCGGCCAGGCCAACTACCTTTTGAGCAGCCAGCCCTGGTTTTTGGACAACGTGAAGAGTTGGGTGTTTTACAGCAACGACGACACGGATGACCCCGACGAGTACGTCGTGGAGGACGTGAAGGGCTACTACCTCGGCAAGCGCCAAGCCATAGCATGAAGACCGTTGAGCGCAAGCAGTTCAAAGCAGTCAATTTTGATTTGGTAATCAAGGAGTTGAACAAGGAGTTCGGCGTAGGCAACCACCAGAGGGCCTATGCCAAGATTCGCCGCTTTCTGGAAAGGAATGGATTCGAGCATCGCCAGTATTCCGGCTACCGTTCCAAGAACACCATGTCTTACACCGAGCTGCTCGATGTCTGCACCCGTATGTTCGTTGCACTGCCCTGGCTCAGCCACTGCGCAAGCAGGTACGATGTGACAAACATCGGCCGCGAGTTCGATATGCTCGGCATCATGAGGGAGCAGTTCGCTGCTCAACAATCGCTGGACATCAGCGTCTCAGTTGACCTTGCGGCAGAGTAACGGCTCATCTCTGGGGTTGATCGACCTTTGAGCCCGATGCGTCTGAACCATTCAGATTAGCCTTCTCCTTGCGCCGCAGCTTCTTCTCTGACTTGGCCTTTCGCTTGTCGTCTATCTCATGGAGCCAGACGTTGACCGGTGCCTTCCAGGGCTCGCTCTTGTTGGGGATGTTCTTGATCAGGCTCTTGGGGTTCAGGCCGAGGCGCTTGGCCAGCGCGATGTCATCCGCGTTCAGGCGGCACTTCTTCTTTGCCTCTTGCCACTGTGTTTCGCTATGTGCCATGTGTCCGCTCCGTTCCCTTGTTTGAGACTGTTCTTGTAATCCTGCCGGGCGCTTTCTGGCATCAAGGATATGTATCCCGCCCTGGCTTGCAGGGCGGTTTGCGATTGAGGCACCGGCTATTGCCACATCTCGGACGCCTTGGTAGACATCAAGCGATAGAGCTTTGTCTGTTTTGGCCAGCGGTTCACGAAAGGCACAAGCGATGAGCCGTAGCGAAGCAAGCCGCAGCCTGCGTCGGTGTTGGTGATGTAGCCCATCTGCTCGTGGGAGATATTGAGCAGCTTGGCCAGCTTCTCCCTGTCCGATGCCGCCTGGTTTAACATGACGATGAACTCGGAGTTGGAGAGCATCGTGGAGGCCAGCACGGAGTCCAGGAGGTACTCCACGTTTTGGGTCACGGCTGTTGGGTAGGCGTTGCGCTTGCGGAAGCGCCGCCAGGCGCTGTTGAAGAACGCGCCTGAGTACTCGTTCTCGAAGACGACGTGGAACTCGTCCACGAAGATATGGGTGCGCTTGCCCTGCCGCCAGTTGTCGGTGACGTGGTTGAGCATGGCATCGGTGATGACCAAGAGGCCCATAGTCTTGAGCTGCTTGCCTAAGTCCATGATGTCGTAGACGACCATGCGGTTTGCGGTGTCAACGTTGGTGGGGTGGGCGAATGCGTCCAAGGTGCCGCTCGTGAACAGCTCCAGCGAGAGCGCAAGCTCCCTGGCCTCCGGCTCGGGCTGGGCGAGCAGCTTGTCGCGCAGCACGATGAGAGTGGGCAACAAACCGCCTGCCTGCCAGTCGGCGTACACTTGAGCAGTGCAACGGTCGATGATGGACTTGGCCTGGGCGTTAAGTCCCTTGGAATCCAGCTGCTCGAAGAGCGACAGCACGAACTCGCTCTTGTCGATGACGGGGTTTCCTCCGTCGCCGTAGCCCTCCACCATGTCCAGGGCGTTGATGTGGTGCTCGCTTCCTGCCGCGATGCGGATGACCTCGCCGCCCAGGGCTTCGATAAGCGAGGCGTACTCCCGCTCAGGGTCGCATATGATGATGTCGTCTTTGGTGGAAAGCGCCAGCACGGCGATCAGCTCCTTGGTGGAAAACGACTTGCCGGAGCCAGGCACCCCTAAGATGAAGGCGTTGGGGTTCAGCAAATTGGCCTTGTTGCACATGATGAGGTTCCTTGAGATGGCATTCTCGCCGAAGTAGATGCCGCCTGAGTCCATTATCTCCTGCACCCTAAACGGCATCAGCACGGCCAGGCTCTCGGTGGTCAGCGTCCGCAGGGCATCAATCTTGCGGGTGCCGATGGGAAGCGCGGTGTTCAGCCCGTCCATCTGCTGGAACTTGAGCGTGGTCATGGAGCAGAGGTGCTTCCTGGCCGTGGTCTTTATCGCCTCGGTGTCTGAGTCCAGCTGCTCCAAGGTGTCTGCGGTGTGAACCAGCGTCACCACGCAAAACATCATGCGCTGGTCGCGGGTCACGAGGTCGTCTAAGAACTCTCTGCTCTCCTTGCGCTGCTGCTCCATGTCATAGGGCACCACCACGTTGTAGTTCAGGTTCTGGTTCTGCTTGCGCGTCCAGTTCGTGATGTTGGTCTCGACCCCGAGTAGGCGCTTCTCCACCTCACGCACGGCCTCGTCTGTAGGGATGGGGATGATGTCGATGGAAAGCATCAGGTTGCGGTTCAGCTCTGTCAGCTCTGAGACGAAGCTGTCCTTGAGGTAGCTGGCGAATTCGCGCAGGTACAGTACGCGCCCGTAGCGGTTGCTAACCTTGAAATAGTCAGAATCGAACTCGAAGCTGTCTGGGGCGATGGCGTCCTTGAAGCTGTGACCCTTCTTCGCGCTGTCTGTGCCGTCGTATAAGAACCGCTCCTCCTCGCCTGTGCGGTAGAAGTCGTGCAGCACCCTGAGCTTGTCTGATGCGTCCAGCTCCACGCACTTGGAGCCGAGACGGGCAAGGTGACCTGCGATGTCGGTGGTGGTGCGCCTGAAGTAGAGCCGGGCGTCCTCGATGTTCTTGCGCTGGACGGAGACGGTCAGGTACATCTCGCGCACCATCGAGTTGGCCCCGGTGGCCTTGGCCATCAGCATCCGGTTGTACTCCTCACGATACACGTCCAGGCGGTCGCCCGCATAGGGTATGAGGATGCGCTGCTCGAAGTCCTTGGCGTTTATGCGGCGGAGCGCCACGGTGAGTTTGGTGGTCGCCGCCGTGTCGAAGCTGTTCAAAAGCTCGCTGTACTCCAAGAACAGTGCCTCTTTGTCCTCGCGTGAGGCCACGGCGTAGTTGATGTCGGAGATACGATAGGTCTTGGCAAAGACGCCCTTGCCCACCAGCATGATGCCGTCCTCGTAGACGGTCTCGATAGGGATAGCGTCATGCACCCCCTTCACGCGCCGGAACTTCTCGCGCTCAGCCCGCCTCCTTGCCCTAAGCGTCTTTGACATGGGAGCCCACCGCCTTTCCTGTATCCTTGGCCTTGCCACGTTTCTCCTTCACAGGGTTGGCGATGGCGTCGTGGTAGAGGTTCGGCGGGAAGTAGGCCAGTTTCTTTGGTGTGAGCAGCTCGGACTTGACCCAAGCCCAGACGAACTGCTCTGCCGTCATGCCGTGGTAGGTGATGAAGCCCACTGCGGCGAAAGGTGCCGCCCCCAGGATGCAGACCCAGGAAAGCGTCTCCAGTCCCAAGTAGGGCGAGAGCAGGAAGTACAGCCCCACTGCCGCCGCGCAAGCCAGCACGGCAAACGCACATTGCCTGAGCGAGAGCCCGAAGAACACTGATTCGGTGTAGTCGCGTATCTCGCGGTTGATCTTCACTTCCATAAGTGATGACCTCCTTATATTCGATTGATGGATTGATTGGGTGAGTAGTACTTACCTTGTTTTTTTGGATAGAGCCCCGTACTCTTTCGTCCCACGGGCAAAGTAAGTGCTACCCCGTGAACATCATCTCGCGGATAACCCTGTCGGCCATCTTCACGGTGCCGACCAGCACGAGCATGTTAAATATCAGCTCGCCCACATATCCCCAGACCTGTGTGACCACAGGAGCCGTTGCGTCAACGGCTGGCGGGGTCGATGCGAAGAACGAGAATATGACGCAGGCAAGCACGATGATCGCGCCCTCCAAGCACACCGCCGCATAGCTCTTGATGAAGGACTTGCCTATCGACTGCGACGGCTCACCTGCGAATGACGCCAGTGGTATGGGAGCAATCGCGGAGTACAGGAAGATCTTGAAGAACCTCCCGTACACGGAAAGTATCATGATGAAGGAAAGCACCGTGACGGCAAGGCCACCGAGCAACGTTACCGCCCAAAGCGGTATCGAGTTCAGGAAGTCCACGCTCTCTATGGCTGTCACCATCTCTGACGGCAGCACCGTGTCGCCTGTGCCAGTGAAGCCCACTGCAGAAAGTATCGTTGAGATGATGCCCTGCACGATGTCCAAAAACGCCAGCATCAGCTCCAGGCCGTAGGTGATGGCCGCCTTTGCCAGCGCGAAGCGGATGAACAGCTTGACAGCCATCTCGGGTTTCTTCACCTCTGCGAACGAGCCGCAGGTCTTGACCACGCCCACGACGAAGAACAGCACGAGCAAGGCAAGCCCTATGGCCTGCAATGCCCCGTGTATGGTCGTGATGGCGTCCCAGATGCCTCCGCCCTTGAACTCTGTCGGCGATGTGGTGAGCAGTCCCAGTATCTCTGCGAGCTTCTCGTTCCAGGTGTCGAGCGCCCCTTGCAGGTTATGCACTATCCAGTTATCTGATTCCAAAGTTTTCTCACCTCCTCGGGCCCCCGGCAGGTAAGGCCGATGTCGGAAGCGATCTCATCGCCCCATGCGTCCCACCCTGGCATCTTCTCACGGGCGAACAGTTCTATTCGGGAGGCATCGCCCATGAGGCTGACGATGCGCTCCCTTGTCTCGTCGGGCTTTCGGCTGTGGACACGGATAGGGCTTTCGATGACCTGATGGACACGTGCGCTGACACGCTTCGGGCTACCCTTGGTCGCAAGCAGGCAGACCTCCGCATTGGCGCGCGTCCAGTGCCCCATCCCGATAAAAAGTGAGGGTGTCTTGCGGTTGCGTTTCACCCAGACAAAAGCTGCGGTCTTATACGTGAAGCCCCAGGCTTTGATGACTTGAAAGGCCTCCTGTATCTGGGGGAAGGTCGCCCATAAAAACAGTGCGCAGTTCTTTTCCGCTATCCTTTTGACATCGAGTGCGCAGATGTCTTGAAGCGGCATCGTCGGGTAGTGGTGCTCTGCCGTACGCCCCTTGCCCTTTTTATTCCATACCCGGTATCGCCACGGCGGGTCGGCATAGATTATCGAGTACCTGCCCATGCCGCTCACCCCGTTATCAACGAGAGGATTTCCTTGGCAAAGGTTATGATTATGCCGCCAGCCAGCGTGAGAAACCCGTTGGCGCGCTGGCTGGGGTCGTGGGACTTGAGTGACAATCCTACTTGCACCACGCCGAAGCCGAGCAGGATGAGCCCGATGGCACGGATGAGGCCGAAGATGAAGTCGGATAGGTTGTTGACGACACTGATAGGGTCGTCTGCGGCGAAGGCCAGCGTGGGGAAGGCGGCGAGCATGGCTGCCACACTGATTGCCATAGCAATGATAAGCGCCCTGTGCTTCCTGCTCTGGGGCGCATTGTCGTCGGGGATGTTCTTGTTCTTGCCCATAGTTCTTACTCCTTTTTGTCGTTGAAGTGAAACAGCTCTGCGAGGTCCCCTTCGCTGAGCAGTTCGTATTGCCTGGGGGCAGGCCGCGCCTGGCTCGTGCGCTGCGTGTCCTTGGAAACCGGCTCGGATGACTCGGCGATGATGCTGACGGCTGCCCTGGGTGCCAGCCCGTGGCGGTAGGGAGGTTTGCCGCCGTCTGCTGTCAGCTTCAGGTGTGGGTGGGACATGATGTCGTACTTCTTGTCTTGTATCGGACGCTCGCCGCGCACGAACAGGAGCGCGTACCGGTTGTCCAGCATCCGCACCTCGTCAGGTGTGAGCAGCTCGCGCCCTGTTATCTGCCAGTTGGTGGAATAGTTGCCGTGATGTCCGCTCGTGCGCCCGTAGGTGTTGGTGTCGATGGTGGACTTGCCGAGCAGTTCACTTACCGTCTTATGGGTCGCCTGCTCGTTGCCGCCGAGGTAGAGCAGAGAGTCACAGTTGCCCATAATCGATTCGTACTGCTTCTCGAAAAGTGCTTTCAGCTGCGCGATGTTCTGCAAGATGATGGAGACCGAGATGTTGCGGCTTCTCATGACGCTGAGTATCTTCTCGAAGTCGTCGGGAAGCGCGACGTTGGCGAACTCATCTAACACGAAGTGCACATGCACCGGCAGCGAGCCGTCGTACTTGCTATCGGCTAATGAGAACAGCTTCTGGAAGAGCTGGGTGTAAAGTATCGACACCAAAAAGTTGAAGCTCATGTCGTTGTCGGGTATAAGCGCGAAGAGCGCCACCTTCCGCTCGCCAAGACTGCCCAGGTCAAGCTCGTCTGTTGCCGTGAGCGCCGCCACGCTCGCCAAATTGAACTTTTCCAGTCTGGATGCCAACGTGACTTGGATGGACTTCAGGGTCTTGGCTGAGCCGCTCCGGTAGGCGTCGTAGTACTTCAGCGCGATATGCTCGGGCTCGTCACGCCGAAGCTCGCCGAACAGTTCGTCCAAGATGGAACGGAACTCCTCGTCCTCTTCTTTGACCTCACCGGTTCTCAGCATCTCCATGACCATGGGGAAGTTCTGCTCGTCTTTTGGTGCCTCGTGAAGCAAGTAGAACATCAAAGCGAGCAGCAGCATGGAGGCTGCCGTGTCCCAGAAGGGGTCTTGCGTCGTCGAGCCTTTGGGGGTGGTGGCCTTGAAGAGGTTGGTGACCAGCCGCTGCACGTCGTTATCGGACTCAAGGTATCGGAAGGGATTGAAGCAGTGGCTCTTCTCCATGTTGATGAGGTCTAAGACGCGCACCTCGTAGCCCTCATGCTCCAGCAGGTGGCCGGTGTCGCGCAGTATCTCGCCTTTCGGGTCGAGCACAAGAATCGAGCTGTTGGCCTGCATAACGTTGGGCTTGGCGTACGAGCGCGTCTTGCCGGAGCCGGAGCCACCGACTACCATAACGTTGAGGTTGCGCTTGTGGCGATGTCCGTCCAGCCCCATGCGAAAACCCTTGGTCAAGAGCTTGTTCTCACTATAGTGTCGGTTGCAGTAGCGGGCGGCTATCTGCCGTGTGTCTCCCCACTGGGCGCTTCCATGCTCCTCACGCCGTCGCCAGTTGCGGCGGGTCGAGAAGAATATGCCGATGCCCAATGCGTATGCCGCAAGCCCCAGGAGGGCAGCCTTGAGGCTACCCTCCACAACTGTCAGCCTCCACGGCTCGGCCATCGCCGCGCTCAAGGTCGCCAAAAGCTCCGTGCGCTCACCTGTAAGCACCGGGGCGAGCAGCAGCGCCAGCCACACGACCACTGGCGCACTGGCTACTGTCAGCACCCACTCCGTAGCCCTATCGCGCCTCATCGCGACCACGCCGCTTCTTGGACGGGGCATAGGCGACTTTGATGATCACCTCGTTTAAGGCGTCGGTGGTCTTGCCTTCTGCGATGCGCTGGTTGCGCTCGTCTGCAAGGGCGGCAAGCACCGCTCCGCGCTCACAGCGATCAAGCTCAACGACGACAGTTGCGTCATCGGGCATCTCTATCACCCCTGTTGCCCTGCCGTGCCTTAGATTCAGCATCCTGGCCTCTTTCGACGTCCAAGGTCTTGTCCATGCGCTCAGAGATCGCCTTGGCAGCGTCGCGGATGCGGGAGAGCTCCTCGCGCACGATGGGCGATACCTCTGTCTCGTCTCTTGTGCGCACGGCAAGTACGGGCATCAGGCCCGAGTTGTCAACACCGTAGCGCCCGGCGAGAACGTAGGCGGCAAGGCGCGCCGTCTCGCGGTCGGGACTGTCTGCGTAGTGCTCGTCATGCTCGGCGATGGCGGCCTGCGCAAGCTCCACGGCCAACGCCTTGAAGAGCTGCACTCCGTCAAGCCCCTTGGCAACGGAGATCGTCTTGCCCTCATGGCTGTAGTGGGCATAGCCCTGTGCCTCCGGAAGCCCATCTATGGTCTTGATATTGACCGGGGATTTGTCGATCAGCGCGAAGAGCAGCTGGCGCATGTCGGGGTGGCGCGGCTCCAGGTGCCGAGATGAGGTCTGGCGCTCGTCGAACACCTTCCTCACGTTGTAACTCACGCCGATGGTGCCGTCGTCTCGGGTGTACTCGTCGCCCGGCTCCAGGATGCAGATGGCCTTCTCGCCCTGCCTCACGGACTCGCCGCGCCGCTTCCAGCTGTCGAAGTCGCCGACGCGGGTAGCCTCGGGAAGCTGCTCGAAGATGAGCAGCGTGTTTGCCACCGAGTAGCGCGGGAAGCGCGCCATCACGTCCAGGTAGTCCTTGAAGGCCACCGGGTCTTCGCTGATGTGCTCGGTCACCTTGTCGATGCGGGCATATACCTCCTCGCGCTCGGCCTTCTTCTTGGCGGCGTACTCCTCCTTGCTGTAGGGGCGCTCTGCGCTGCCGGCCTCGGCGGCTGCGGTACCGCCACCTGCGGCCTTCTCCTGCTGCTGGTCGATTACCGAATAGATGTCATCGTTCATGGTGCTTACCTGCCTTTCTCTGTCTTTGATTTGTAACCCCGCCGCCGCGTCGGCTTCGGGGTCTGGTGCCTGGTCTGTGCGGCCCTTGTCGGCTGGCCTGTGTCCTGGCGGCGCTCGGCGCGCTCATGGCGCTTGTCCTCGATCCTTCGACGCACGCTTTGCCGCTCACGCCCGTCCTCGCCGATGATGCCCATGTCGCGCCACAGCCCGTGGCGCTTGTTCGCCCTCTCCTGCTGATGCGCCTGGCGCTCAGATGACGCCTCTTTTTGCCGGTTCCCGCCTGCTCTTGATGAAGGCTCGGACGGAGACGGGACGCCCGCCCTTGCCTCGGTAGGGTTTTTGGGCGGTGCGCCCTCCTGGGACTGCTCTTGGCCGAGCAGCTCGTCGAGCAGTGTGTTGGCATCGCCTTGGGCAACGCTGCGCTCGGTTGCTGCTTTGCCATCGCCATCTTTGGCAGCAGTGTCAAGCTCCCGCTGCGCCTCCACCACCACCTGCGTCTCGTCGAAGCGCCCGAACTCCAGCTTCTCGACGATGCGGTTGATCTTGGCGGCGTCCTCGGCCTTGACCATCACGTCCACATGGCCGTCGGGGCTCTCGCCGATACCTTTGATGACGGCGTACAGCACCCCGTACCTCCTGGCCTCCTTTGCGAAGTCCTTCAGCTCGGCTTGCGCGATGCCGAAGACCTTCAGCTCCTTACCGCTTTTGAGAAGCGACACCAGCCGCGCCTTGCCCTTGGTCTTTTGCTGCGTGGTGGCCACCGACCAGACGGCGCTGGCGAGGTTTTTTGCCCCTGCACCGCTGAACCTGAGTGCATACTCAACGCCCATGAGCGTGATGCGCATCGTCTGGTCTATGGCCTGCTCTGTCGCGTCCATCCTTCTGTTCCTCCTTTCGGTCGTTTCCCGGTTGCAGCCGCAGTTGCTCGTCTAGCTCGATGCGGTCTATCCGCTGCCCTAACGTGCGTTGCCGCTCCTCAATGCGTGTGCATTGCGCCACCTCCTTCCTGAGCCTTTTGAGCCGTTGGTTTATCTGCTGGTATTCGGGGTTGTCCTTGGTGGTATAGCGGTTGCTGCCGTCTGCGGCGGCGCGTATCTCGGCCTTGAGTTCTTTGCGCTCATCTGTGAGCGTGACCATCTCGCCCTCGCACCTGCTCCTGAACCCGTTGAGCTGGGCGAGGCTGTGGATGTCCTCGCGCCCGAGCAGCCGGGTGTCGTCGATAAAATCGTCCAGCTTACGTATCTCCTCGCGCAAGAGCCAGTGTATCCTTGCGTTGGAGCCGCCCTCGCCGCACAGCTGGTAGTAGCCGAGCAGGTAGAGGTAGTGGCGGTGCAGCGCCACGATGGAGCCACGGGCGAAGGCTGGCAGCTTCTTCGGCGGTTTGAAGCCAGAGCTGCGGCGCTTTGGCATCGGGAGTATCTGGTGGCGGTGGCTGTATGCACGTATCTGGGCGCGGATGCCCTCGATGGAATAGCCGTCGCCAAAGTTGCGCTCAAGTCGGAAGAACCTCTCCTTGCCAGGCGGCCTGACCGAGATGTCCTTTCCCACCTTGTACTCATATCCCAACGCCGTGAGGTTCTCGAAGAACTGCCGCTCGTTTCGGGCACGGGCGATGCACTCGTCGATGTCATCTCTGATGACCGAGCGCCAAGTGGGTTTGTGGTCACGTTCGGCCTGCCACTCGGCGTGGTGCTTGGACTTGCCGGGTTTGGGGTTGTCGATGACGGACAGGCGATACTCACGGCAGAGCGCATCTGAGGTCTCGCGCAACTGTCGGTACTGCTCGGCCTTGCGGTACCAGCGCGACCCGTCAACGAACGATACTGAGTTGAGGACCATGTGATTGTGCAGATGGCCTCGGTCAAGATGCGTCGCCACGACAACCTGGAAACGGTCGCCCCACATGCGCCTGGCAAGCTCCACGCCGATCTCATGGGCGACCTCGGGTGTCGTCTCTCCCGGCTTGAATGATTGGTAGCCGTGCCAGGCTACGATGCCGCCCTCGTTGGAGAACCCGCGCTTGACTGCGTTCATGTCGGCGCAAGCGCTCTTTGGGTCGCAGTTGACGCCAGTGACGAACAGCCGCTGCTCGGTCTTGGATGGGTCAGCGGCATAGGCCGTCACTGTGTCCAGTGCCCGGTCGCCGTCTGGGCCGGTGCCCCCGAAGTCCGGGTTGGCGGTCTTGTCAGCGTTGGCGACGTAATCGACGACCCTCTTCAGGTCGCCCTTGACGTGCCAGATGGATGTGGTGGCCATCACTCCAGCCTCCGATGTTCGTAGACCGCCTCGGTTATCCTGGTGGCGACGCGCCGAAGCTCGGTGGCGTTGCGCTCGTAGCGGGCGGCGTCGATGTCGCCGATTGAGTGGGCGCGGGCAGCGATCTGGTTTAAGTTGTTGCCGATGGAGTGCAGCTCGCGCATCATCAGGTGGTAGTCCGGCGGCGGCTTGTCGATGGGGATCAGGCTGTTGATGAGGGCGCGGATGTAGGCTGCCCGCGACAGCCCGCTCTTCTTGACTGCGGCGTCCAGCCTGGCGGCATCCGACTTTGACAGACGCAGGTGGTAGCGAACGAAACGCTCAGGCATAAGCCTCACGCTCCTTCCAATATTCGGTTAAAAACCGGAGGGTTTCAGGGGCAGGATGCCCCTGACAAGGAGCCACTCGGGAGGGTGGCGGTCTGACCGGATGGCACATCCGGTCGATGCTTGCTGTACTTGAGAAACTTGTCCCCAGGCTTCGCCTGCGGACGAAAGGCACTGTCCCGAAGAAGAAGTTCGACCTTCAAACGCTTATACTATTGGGTACTTCGTTGTGCCCGAAGTCAGTATCGAGAGGATCGCCGATGTCAATCTGCATAGACGTTATACCCTCAATTGAACGGATTCCTACAACTGGCGAGTTGGCTGCTGAAACGGAGAGCATACTTGAGGGTTTGGCTGGGAATCCTCTAGTCGAGGAAATCTGGAAGCGGGACGGCGTATCGCCGAAAGGTGTTCTTGTTGAGCTGCTCGAAGAGATGCCCGATGAAGCCGAGGGGTCAAAGCGATGCAGCGACCCATTGCTGTTACTGTCGATGGACGGTTACAGCTATGGCTGGCTTTCAGCCGACAACTACAAGATAGGCTTCGACTTCTACTTCGACTCTGTAGAGAGAGACGGCGATGCTGACTTTTTCAGGGAGTTCATTGGCGACGATATGGCGAGCCTTGCAAGGGAGCGGGGCAAGCTTCACGATTTTCCATTCAAGCAGGCTTCCTGTCTGGGCTACAGATGGTATATGCGCGGGCGGGTTGGCCGCCCGCGATCCACTTGGCTGTTGGCGGGCGTGGCGGCAACTGCGCTCGCACATCTGACCGCCGGGATTCTCTTCTCAGATGACGGTGGTGCCGATTACGAGAGAATGCCCGAAGCTCCTGATGCCTTCCTCGAATGGTTCCCAAGCTGGTGTATGGATGAATGGGACTGCTGAGACTGGTACTGCCAATCATCTCTCTATGCCACGCCTTCTCTCCTGCAGCAGCACCTTGAAGTCAACGCCTTTGAAGTCATCGGCACCCAGGACGTGGGTCTCGTATTTCCAGCCGTCAGCAACCTTCTCCTTGGCCTCGTCACGATTTGCTGCCCTGACCTGAACGGTGCGCTCAAGCCTCTCGGTTATCCTCACGCTGTAGAGATTCTCCTTCGGGGCCTGCTCGGGGGCGGCAGTCGCCAGGTTGCCGAACAGCCTGACCTCAGCCGCTTTATCGTTGTCGTAGACAACGGCTTCGAAGTCTGCGTAGTCGGTGTCTCTGTAGCTGTACTCGCGAAAAGGCAGGGTGTCGCCGATGACGTGTTCCAGCTCGGTGGCCTTTGAGTAGTCCCAGTAGATGCCACCGTCATGCTCGTCCCAGCGTCCGTCTGCGCCCTTCAGGTAGCTTGCAAAGTACCAACCGAAGCCATTGGGTGAGTACTCATCCTCACAGACGTGGACGCCAAAAAGCGCTGGAACCTCGCCGCCTTCGGTCTTGCCCTTGACCAGCCACGCGGCTTCGCTCTGCTGACACGTTTTGTAGTCGTACATGCTGCTCACCTCTCCTTCGACTGACTGCTCTTGGCTTTCCTCGCAGATCGCTCGGTGGTCAGCAGCCGCTCTTCTTGTAGCGACACCTGCTCGGGCGGGCAGGGCTTCATCTGCGTCATCAAGTACTCGGCCACATCCTTGCCCACAGGTGGTGGGGCTATCGAGATGTCGAAGCCTCTCAAGTGCAAGGCAGAGGCGATCATGTCAGCAGCGTTGATGCCTGGCCCGTCGTTGTCCAGGTGCAGGTGGATTCTTTTGGTGTGCGGGTTGTCGGATAGGTACTGCGTCAGCGCCTGCGGGATGCGGGTGCGTTCGTTTGAGTTGGCTACTGCTGGCACCCCGCCCAGGCTGAGCAGGTTGAGATTTCTCCACTCGCGGTCGTCGAGCAGAGTTAGCGTGGCGAACGCCAGCGCGTCAATGGCACCCTCGAAGACGTGGACAGATCTGGCATTGATCTGGGATGCCAGTCGGAACGCGAAACGCTTGTCCGAGCCGGCGGCCTCGCCCTTGAAGTTGCAGCCGATTCCGCGCAGGGCGGCGTATCTCGGCATTCCCGTCTTATCGCGACCGGCGAAGACTACGCAGGGCCTGCCCTTGCGCTGGGCCTGGTAGACCAGACCGTTGCCCATGACGTTCTTGATGATGTGCGGGTCTATTCTGCGCAGCTCCAGGTAGGCGATGGCATCGGCGTTGGTCTTGGCCGGTGCGGGCAGGATGAACTTTTTTGCTGCCAGTGCCGGTTGTGTGGTCTTGCCAACGCTGTGGATTGGTGGTGCGATCTCATTGGCACCCAGCGTTATCACGGCGTCAAGGAAGGTCATGCCTTTGACTTTTACGAGGTAATCAATTGCGTTTTTTCCACCAAAACCCTGGCTCCACCAGTAGAAACGTCCGTTCGACAGTTTGAGGGAGTCATGGGTCTTGGTGCAGTAGCTGTCCGGCCCGAGCCTGACCAGCTCGTCCGGCTCGCACTGTTGAAGATAGGTGAGCAGGTCGATCTGCTTGACCCGCTCCACCTCCTTCGGGTCGATATAGGGCATGATATGCCTCCTGTTCTTTGGTTGTGATTGGTTGAGGGGTGGGCTTAACGCTCTTGCCCGCTGTCTCGCTTAGGCTCCAAGTCCGGTTCGTCCATGTCGGCCTCGCCGCCGTCCAAGACCTCGGCAGTCTTCTCGTCCATGTTGAGCAGGGCGTCAAGCTCGGCCAAGCGGGCTGACTTCTCCGCCAGTTCCTGCTCCTTGGCGAAGGGCTTGGCTGCTTCGGCCTTGGCGTTGTCCATCTGGGTGCGGGCGTTGGCCAGCTGCTCACGGCAGCCATCGCATTTGGATTGCAGGGAGTCGATGGCGTTGTCGATGCGAGCGACGTTGCCCACCGGGTCGTCACCGAGCGTCACGGTGTGGCGCAGGTGACCGACGATCACGCACTGGAACTCGCGCGAGACAACATCGAAGGCAAGCTCCAGGTTAAAGCCCGCGAAGTTGCCGAGCGGCACCGGCACAGGGGATGACAGCTTCTTGGTGGCCGCCAGTATCGCCTCGCCAGCCTTCTTGCGCTCGTCGAACTCAGCGCCGCCGACGGCCATGCGGAAATGCTCTCTGTCGGCTGACTTGTTGGCCTCTGCCGTTGCGATGTCGGCCTCGTATCTGGCGATGCGTTCTTCCAGTGCCTTTATCTGTCGTGGGTAGTGCTTGATGACGTTATCTTCCAAGGTGTACTTCTGCGAGAGGAAGTCGGCCTTGAGCATCTTCAGCCGGGCAACCTCGACATCCAAATCCATACGCTCTTTTATCAGGGGATTGCCGGTGGCCAATGCCTTTATCTCGGCATAGCTTAATGCCTGCTCGTCCACATCCTCGGCGGAGCGCACCGGCGACTTGGAGGTCATTATCTGGCCGATGAAGCGCTGCTTGCCCTCCACCAGCTGCCAGAGGTAGGAGTCGAAGGTGTTTTCCGTGACGTAGCGGTAGATCTCCACCCGCTCGTTGCCGTTGCCTTGCCTAACTATGCGGCCACGCCTTTGCTCCAAGTCGGAGGGTCGCCAGGGACAGTCCAAATCATGGATGGCAATAAGCCGCTCTTGGACATTGGTGCCTGCGCCCATCTTGGGCGTGGAACCAATGAGGACGCGCACCGCACCGGAGCGCACCTTGGCGAACAGCTCGGCCTTTTTGGCCTCGGTGTTGGCATCGTAGATGAAGGCGATCTCCTCGGGCGGCACCCCTTTGGCAACCAGCTTCTTCTTGATGTCGTCGTAGACGTTGAAGGAGCCGTCGCCTTTGGGCGTGGACAGGTCGCAGAACACGAGCTGTGCCTGACGGGTGTCTTTATGGTGCTCCCAGAGCCTAAAGACGTTCTCGCAGCACATCGACACCTTGCTTGTCGGCGAGTCGGGCAGCATGGGGTTTATCAGGCGCTGGTCTAATGCCAGCTTCCGACCGTCGCCGGTGATGAGCAGCATGTTGTCCTTCGCGGGGCTGACCATGCGGTTTCTGACCCTGTCCGCCCGCGCCCCAAGCTCGGCGACCATCTCGCGTTGCATCTCTGTGGGCTTGACGGAGACGTTGTGGTAGTCCACCTCCGGCACCGGCAGGTTCAGCATGTCGGCTGTCTGGATGTCGGCGGCCTGTCGGAACAGGCACATCAGCTCCGGCAGGTTGTAGAACTTGGAAAATCGCGTCTTCTGACGATAGCCGGTGCCCTCGGGACTCAGCTCAATGGCGCTCACCGTTTCCCCGAAGGTGGACGCCCAGCAGTCGAAGTGCGTGAGCGACAACCGTTGAAGTTCGTTGTACTGAAGGTAGCGCTGCACCGTGTAAAGTTCCACCATGCTGTTGGAAATCGGGGTGCCGGTGGCGAACACCACGCCCTTGCCACCGGTCTTGTCATCAAGGTATCTGCACTTCATGAACAGGTCGGATGACTTCTGGGCCTCGGACTGCGCCACCCCGCCGACGTTTCGCATCTTGGTGAACATGAACAGGTTCTTGTAGAAGTGACTCTCGTCGATGAAGAGGCGGTCCACCCCAAGCTCCTCGAAGGTTATCACGTTGTCTTTTCGGCTCTGGTCGTTGAGCTTTTTTAGCTTGGCCTCCAGTTTTCTCTTGGTGGTCTCCATCTGCTTGACCGTCACCCTGTCGCCGCGCTCGGCCTTGATCTGGGCGATGCCGAAGGTAATCTCGTCGATCTCTGATTGCATGGACTCCGCCTGATGCTCGGCGCTCATGGGAATCTTCTCGAACTGGCTGTGCCCGATGATCACCGCGTCGTAGTCGCCGGTGGCGATGCGGGCGCAGAAGCGCCGTCTGTTCTTGCGCTCGAAGTCGCGTTTGGTGGCAACGAGAATATTGGCTGCCGGGTACAGCTGGAGGTATTCGCTTGCCCACTGCTCGGTGAGGTGGTTGGGCACCACAATAAGCGGCTTGTTGGAAAGCCCGAGCCTCCTCATCTCCTGCGCCGCCGCCGCCATCGTGTAGGTCTTGCCCGCGCCGACCACATGCGCCAGGAGGGTATTGCCACCGTAGAGGATGCGGGCGATCGCATTTTTCTGATGCCCGTTCAGCCTTATCTCCGGATTCATGCCGGGAAAGCTGAGGTGCTCACCGGAGAAGGTACGCAGACGCATGGAGTTGAAGGTGTCGTTGTAGTGGCGACACAGCCTTTCGCGGCGCTCGGGGTCAGACCATATCCACTCGCTGAACTTCGCCTTTATCGCATCCTGCTTGGCACAGGCTATCGCCGTCTCCTTCTTGTTTAAGACGTACTTATAGCCGCCCTCGCCGTCGTCTATCCGGTCGTTCACACGGACATCACGCAGGTTCAGCGTGTCCTCTACTATCTCGTAGGCGCTCTTGCGATGAGTGCCAAAGGTGGCACGTGCCAGCGGGTTTCCCTTGTCTGCGCCCTTGCCCCTTATCGACCACTGGGCGGTGACCGGCGCGTAGTGGACGGTAATGTTGTGGCGCTGGTATCTCGGTGGCTGCAAGAGCTCGAAGATGAAGTCCTGGATGTCTGTGGTGGGTATCCAGGTCGCGCCCAGGCGCACGTTTATCTCGCTGGCCGCGAGGTCCTTGGGAAGCGCGGCGTTAAGCGCCTCGACGTTGACGGCGAGCTCGGGGTCTCCGGCGGCTCCCCACTCGGCTGATTTGAGCTTATCTCGCACGTTGCCGGAGAGGTACTCGTCGGCGGTCTGGTATTCGGGATGGCCGAAGTCGGTGCCGGGAACCTTGAAGATGACGCCTCTCAGTTCGGCTGCGATCTCATGTTCCGCCATGCCCGTCAGCTGCGACATGAAGGGAATGTCAACCTTCGCTCTCTCTGCCAGCGACACCGCCAGCGCCTCGGCGGGGGTGTCGGCCTTGGTGGGTACAGCGTATGGCCGGATGGTGCGCTTGGTGAACATCGCCGCTTTGGACACCAGTTTGCCGTCCTCGTCGATGTTTTCCAACGATGCCAAAAGCGGGTAGGATGAGTCCTTGCCGAAGGCCATGCTGTTGCCCCGCGAGGTGACGAGACCGTACTTGGCTGTGTAGCGGTCGTAGGCCCGCGTGAGGTCTCTCTGGGCGCTTGCCACCTCCACATCCGGGGCATCCTCGGTCTGGAGTTGGATGAGGATGCGCACCAACTCGCGAATCTGGATAAGCCCCTTGACGCGGCTGGTGGCCGTGTCGGAGAGTTCCTGGGGGTGCATCCTGGAGTCCTCGCGGAAATAGACCTTGCCGTCTGCGACCGTGTAGGAGAAGTTGCGAACCTCCGGGTCTGCGGGGATGGAGCCGTCAGTCTCGGCCTCATCGTCGCGTTCGTAGTTGGTGAGCGTGGCATGGATGTTTACGATGGCACCTTGCAGCTGCTCGGCGAGGTCTGCGTCCGGATAAGGCTCGCAGGTGGTGCCATCGGCACGTCCGTACTGTCTGCCGTCGTGGGTCATGCGGCCAAGCACCATCTCGGGGTTGTCGGCGAAATACGAGTTCACGGCGATGCCACTCTCAGTCTGGCCGAGATGCACCCAGGCAGGCTCCGTCACGGCGGGACAGTCGCGCTTTTGAAGGAACACGACATCTGCCGTGACCTCCGTCCCCGCGTTGTCCTTGAAGGCGTTGTTGGGCAGGCGGATCGCGCCGATGAGATCTGAGCGCTCTGCCAGGTAGCGGCGTACCGCCGGGTTGCGTTTGTCCAGCGTCCCCTTGCTGGTGACGAAGGCGACGATGCCGCCGGGGCGCACCTTGTCGAGTGTCTTGGCAAAGAAGTAGTCGTGCACTAAAAACGAGTGCCTGTCGTATCGCCTATCGGCTATCTGGTAGTTGCCGAACGGCACATTGCCTAAAGCCACGTCGAAGAAGCTGTCGGGGAAGCCGGATGTCTCGAAGCCCTCTGTGCGGATGTCCGCCTTCTGGTAGAGCTGACGGGCGATTGATGCGGTCATGGGGTCTATCTCCACGCCGAAAAAGCGCGAGCCGTTCATGGACTCGGGAATAAGGCCTAAGAAGTTGCCGATGCCGCAGGACGGCTCCAGCACGTTGCCGGCTCTGAAGCCCATCCCCTCGATGGCCGCATATATCGCCTTGATGACTGTGGGCGACGTGTAGTAGGCATTTATCGTGGATGCCCTTGCCGCTGCGTAGTCCTCATCGGTGAGCAGGAACTTCAGGTCTGCCCGCTCTGTTGCGAAGTCTGCGTTGGCCTCGTCGAATACCTGCGGGACGGCTCCCCAGCCGACGTATTTGGACAAGACCGTCTGCTCCCCAGCGTCAGCCAGCCTGCCCTCGTCCTCTAACTGCTGCACCAACCTGATGGCGTCGAGGTTCCAGTGCGCACGCTGCTTCGCGCCGCCGTGGCCGAGATTGTCGTCGGTGACGCAAAAGTCGCGGCGCTCCTGGGGCGGGGCTGGCGCTGCCGATGGCGCTGCTGGCTTTTCCTTTTCGGATAGTTGTTCTTGCACCTGCTTCGACGGCGCTGTCGCCTCAGTCTCGCTGAGACCCTGTGTGACGGCGCCTTTCAGGTGGTCGTTCAGCGGGTTTTCCGCCAAGCGGCGGTAGAACTCCTCTGCGTCCATAACACGCGGGAACAAAGGTGAGGTGGAGTCGAAGAGCTCCACCTGTCCGTCTCCAAGTGACAGCAGTTCGTAGTCTGCGGTGCCGATGCGGATCAAGGTGCCGAGCGGCAACCGGTAATCACCCCAAGATGCGAAAGGGGCGGCCGGCTTCTCTTCGCCAGCCGCCCCTTTGCCGGGCGCGTGTTCCTGTGTCGCCGGTTGACCCGGCGGCTCTAGCAGCAGATCAGGTCGCTTGCCACCGTCTCTGTGGCTTGGCTGCGGATGTTGTTCATTCTGCCCGCCCACTCCAGCGGGTCGCGCATCTTCATCGCCGCGTCCACCTTCTGGGACTTGGCCAGCTGCTCCGTGAGCCGCTCCCACATCGCCTCGGCCTGCCAGTTCAGCTCCACCAGGTGAGAGAACAGCGTCCCTTGCATCTTCATCACTGCGTACATCCCCGGGCGATGCTCCTTCAGGTACCTCTTGCGCCTGCGGCCCCATGTCCCGATGTCTAAGGTGGTCTCCATCGGCGCGATCAGGTCCGGCAGCAGGTATCCCTGCTCGGTCTCGCTGTATGTCAACTCCATCTCGGCTCCTTCCATTGTCGTCAGCCTCTTCTATCGGCTCAGTATCCATAAGCTCAGGCTCTGGCGCAATTGTACGAATCTGAGTCGCCTCACGCTCCTGCGACAGCACCGTTGCGGCTATCTCGCGCAGAGCCATCTTGGCGGTGTCGGCGACCGCTGTGCCGATGACGGTCACCGCCGCTGGCCCCGTGAACACCTCCAACCCCGCAAAGCCCTCGTCGGTAAGCAGCGCCCACGGGTCGATGCTACAGCGGTCAAGTGTCATGAAGGTCACAGATGATTTCAGCACCGAGAGCATGGCGGCAGGCTCTACGCCGGTGTCGCCGGTCACCGCCAGCAGGTCGTCGAGGTAGTCTGCGAAGTTGTCCTCGGAGGCGTTTGCGGCAGCGGACATGATGGCTGTGTCCAGCCCGCCGCGCTCGGCCAACTCACCGAAGGCAGCCTCCAGGGCTTCGATGACATCCTGTTCGTACTCCGGGCGCATCTGCCATGTCGGTACCGGCAAGGAGTGTTTTCCCTCGTGGGTGTCGGTGATGTCGAAGTAGTGCTTCAGGCGACTTGCGCTCTCATCGGAAAGAACCGCGATTCCCTTGGCACCCCTGTTCACCCAGCGGTTGAAGATGCCATTCCACTTCTCCAGCTCCAGCACCGCAGTGGCGTCCGGGCGCTGGGCGTATACCAGCAGCTGCTCCTCGAAGGGCAGTTTGTAATTCATGCAGGCAGAGGACAAAAACGCCGTCCACTGTTCAGGGTCTTCGGTCACGCTCGCAAGCGTCTCGTCATAAAGCGCTGTGATTGTCTCCAGCTTGGTCGGCATGGCATCACACCTCCATCATCTCTCATAGGCTCGTGTCCTCTTATGCCTGGCGGGCTTCGGGGCATCGGCGGCGCGGGCGGCATCTGGCACCGACGGCGAGCCGAAGGCGTCGCGGTGGTGGCACAAAAACGCCTTGCCCTCGCCTAAAAGCGACAGCTTCACAACGTCGAAGCGCACCCTGCAACTCGGTACGTCGTGGTTGGCCAGGTAGTGCGCGGCGACCGTCTCCATCTGTGACCTGGCCTTTTGCGTCATGTCCTCCTCAGGCATCGCCAACCCTTGTCTGGCCTTGACGGTGCAAAAGGCCATCTCGCCATCCTCCATGAACACGAGGTCAACGCATCCTGCCTCACAGGTGTAGTCCTGCTCCATAACCTGTGCGCCCTGCCCCTCCAGGTAGCTCCTCGCAATCCTGGTCGCGTCTTGTCTGATGTCGGTCATGTCCGTCTCCTATCTCTCGTAGCTTTTTGTTTTCTTCTTTTTCTGAACCGGCGCACTACCGTTGGCAGGCTGCTGCCTTGGTGGGGGCCTGAGCCCGTCGTGCAAAGCCGACCAGTCGCTGTGGCGCTCGGCGTACTCATACCCCGCCCAGAGTCTGTCGTTTATCCGATACACGTCCTTCGGGCAAAACGCTGTCGGCTCTCCGCCCTCAGCGGCAAGCTCCCGTGCCAGCTTGAGGTAGCAGGCCACGGTTTCCTTCTCCGTAGCGAACAGCCGCACGAACGGGTAGCAGTACGGCCTTTGCTCGAACGCCGCCCGCTCTCCCAGCCGTGCTGTTTGGCATATCACGGGGAAGCTGCCTTCGCGCTCGATGACGTAGGCCACCGGCTTAATGGGTAGCATCAGGTAGGCACGCATCGCCAGTGCGTTGTTGTCGATGACCCAGCGGTTTTTGACAGCCAGCTCATAGGCGGATTCCTTGTCGTCGAACCACCTACCGCCCATCTCGTACTCGCCGAATACCGCATGTTCGCGCCCGTCTTTGCCGTCAAGCCAATAGCGCCAAAGCGTCCGTCCGGCCTCGGTGCGCTCGCCGAACACGTCCATGCCCATCGAGAAGTTCCCGGAGACGGTGAACTCCTCGACCACGTCAAGCACGACCCTATAGATGGCGTCTCCCTCAAGATAGCGAGGCCGGTTCATGGGCTCTGCGGCATCGAACAGGCTCATCTGGCCGCTCATGGCCTTTCCTGTCCGTCCTCGCAGGCAACCGCCATCAGGCGCTTCCCATAGGCGGCGAATGCGTACCAGTAGGTACGGTCAAACGGGCTCTCGTTGAGGTCGGCGGTGCGCAGGATGCCGCCTTTGACCAAACGCCGCAGGGCGCTTTTGGCCATGTGCGGCGAGAGGTACGGGATCAAAAGCGACAGCTGCCGGTGTCCCATCCTTATCCACAGGCTTCCCTTGGCCGTTTCGGTCTCGGCCTCGAACTGCCCGTCCAAGCCGTCCCAGAGGCACTGGGCGGCGATGGCCGCAGCCATACCGAGCCTGCACGCAAGCTCAACATTCATCGGTTGGTACATGGTGGTGATCCCTTCTGTTCGGCGGGCTGTCCCCCGCGGGCTTGTAGGTATGTAGTAGTCGATGGGAAATCGCCGCAGGTTACCGCCCGTTTGCTGGCAGTCTCCGTGATAGAATAGGCATCACTGACCGACCGCAAACGATTGGACGCGACGATGATAAAGATGCAGATCGTCATGGACGACGACAAGATAGCCCGCGAGGGTAAGTACAACCTCGGCAAGCTCCACACCTCGTTAGACGACTTCATGGTGGCAAAGCTCGGCTTCAGCAAGGGCGACGGGGGGTTTTACGTCGGCAGGGGCGCGGGCAGCGACTACTCACGCTTCGGCGTGGCCATGACCACGCTCGGCAAGAAGCAGTGGTTCATGGACAACGTGGCCACCTGGTTGTACTTCAACAGCGATGATGCCAACGACCCGGAGGACTTCGAGGTAGAGGACTTCAAGGAGTTCTGCCAGCGCCGCTACCAGATGACGGCGTAGCGATGGCGCAGCAGCGCCGCCGGAAGGCCATCAACTTCGATTTGGACTCCGCACGCCTCCGCGAGGAATTCGGCGGGGAGCAGGGCAGGCGCAAAGCCTACCGACACATCCAGTCCTTCCTCGCAAGGGAGGGCTTCGAGCACAGGCAGTGGTCGGGCTATGTCTCGAAAAACCCCATGAGCAACGCCGATGTGTACGACATCGTAGACCGCCTGGCACAAGCCAACCTGTGGCTGGACAGGTGCGTGAACAGGTTCGACGTGACCAACGTAGGCAACGAATCCGATATGCTGGACGAGATAAGCCTCGCGACTGCCGCCGCCACAGCGACCGAGCCGATTATCGACGAGGGTTTCATCGAGGGATAGACCTCACGTTCAAATCCCCATTCGCACATTTCACTTCCGCGCTCCCGCAGCCTACACTTTGCGTGTCAACGTGTCTGATACATAAGGAGTGATGGGAATGGCAAATGTAGTGAGGATCGTCAAGGCAGTGGCGATGTTGGCAATCGCCGCCTTCATCGTGATGGTGATAGTCGGTATCTACACCGCGCTTGATTCGGCAACCAGGCCGTATGCGCTTGCGCCGTCCGTATCCCAGACAGGCACCGGCACCGAAAGCGTGTCAGCCGATACACGGAGCATGAGCGAACAGAATGACGGAGCCGCAGATGCCAGCAGTGCCCCGGATGGCAAGGCATTCGCTTCGACACCTTCCGGCGAAGATGGGAACGGCGATACTGCCGCTCCCACCTCTTCGCCGTTACCGCCGCAGGCACCGGCGGCGCAGGGGACTCAGGCTCCAGCCGTTTCTGCCAGCACACCGCCCGTGTCGGATACGGCAAGAACGCCATCGAATGGTGGCTCTACTGACGCATCTGTTCCCGCTGTACCGCAGAAGGTGTGGCACGAGGCAGTCTATGAGACGGTGCATCATGAGGCTGTCTTTGCCACCGTACACCACGATGCCGAATACACAACCGTGACCGACTACTACACGGTCTGCCACCAGTGCGCATTCAAGATACAGGGCTCTATCTATCCGCATCTGGACGCCACCGGGCACACCGGGTACAACTCAGATGTCCCTTTCGCGCGCAGCGTCCTTGTGCGCGAAGCCTTTGACGAGCGGGTGCTGGTGTCTGCCGCCTATGACGAGCAGGTGTTAGTGCGAGCGGGGTTTTGGGAATAGGTTTTGTTCGCAGAGGTTGGCGCTCAGTCAACCTGTGCGTCTGCATCCTCTGTTGTCCCGTCTGCCTCTGGCTCATGGCGGCTCAGACGACGGATGCCCATGACAGTGCCAACAAGTCCTGCACCGACAAGCGCGACCGCGCAAAGCGCAAGCGGCCAGGGCAGACGCCCGGTCTTGTCAAAGCCGCCGCCGTCAGGCTCATCGGGCACAGGCGGCAACGGCTCATCGTACATGACGACCGTCTGCACCTCACCGGTGTCGGTGATAGAAAACGCGATGTCCTGAGCCAACTCATATCCCAAAGGGGCGGTGTCCTCATGGAGGATATAGTCGCCAACAGGGATGCGCTCAATGACGTAGGGTACGTTTGTTGACACCCACTCATATAATGCCTCGCCTGTGCGCTTGCCATCCTCACCGGCTGCATAGACGGCCATCTTCGCGCCCGGCAACTCGGATTGCGTCGTGATGTCTTCCTTTGACACGGACAGCCGGGTCACGTAATCTTCCATGACCACCGGCTGGACGGTGCCGGAATCCTTAACAACGAACAGCACGTCTTGTGCGGTTGCATAGCCCGCTGCGGCGACGGTTTCGCGCAGGATATAGCTTCCGGTCGCTATCCCCTGTATGAGATGTGGCTCTGTCTCAGACACCCATGAATAGAGGGCATCGCCTGTCACCATCCCGTCTGCATCTGCCGCATATATCTCAAGGGTGCAGCCGGGCAGTTCGTCTCCTGTGGTGATGTCACGCTTTGAGACGGACACCTGTAGGGGCACATTCTCGATGACAAGCTCATAGCTACAGCGTCCCTCGATGAGTCCTTGGTCATCAACGGTGAAGCGGTAGGTTTCATCTGAGGTGACGTAGCCGTCAGGTGCGGTGACCTCCACGACGGTGTACGAACCGTGGGGGAGGTAGGAAAGAGAAGCGCCGCCGTCTGCGCCGGTGGTCACGGTGAGCTCGTCACCCGTGTCGTCGTTGGTGATGAAAAACCCTACACCTGAAAGCGGCTCTTTGGTCAAAGCGTCTACCTTACGGATAACAAGCGTGGTCGGCGCGTCTTTGGCCTCAAGTGTCTGAGTTGTAATCGCCACGTCCTGTCCCGCATAGGAGAGCACGACAGGCCACGCGGCGGTGTCAAGGGCATACCCATCAGGGCTTATCGCCTCGGCCACGATATAGCTGCCGAGATACAGCGCCTTGGAGCGCGCGATGCCACTGGTATCGGTGGTGACGATATCGACGACCTCTCCGGCGCGGGCGCGAACCGTCCCGTCAAGGGTGGTGATGTCTCCTGCCGCGCGTATCGTGTAGGTCGCACCCGCCACGGCATCGCCGCTTAAAGAGTCGGACTTGATGATCTCGATGCGGCCTTTGGCGGGCGCATCGGCAAAGGTTATGGTCAAGGGGTTGTCCCAGTCATATCCCGCCGCAGTCGAGAAGGGTACGTTTACGGGGTTGAGCACGTATCCCGTGCCGTTGGCGCAAGGGGCGCTGACCTCGTGAAGCTCGTAGTCTCCCCACGGCAAAGGCTCGGGCAGGGTAAGGCGGCCTTGGGCATCGGAGGTGAAGGTGTCAAGCACCTGCGTGGTCGGATAATGCACGACCATCTCAACAGGCTTGCCTGATGTCTTGCTGATTATCTGCCACGATGCCGGGTAGGGCACTGTCCGTCCCGTCTCGGCATCTGCCTTGACCACTTTAAGCGGAGTCTGGATGGTGCCGTTTTGCAGGATGAAGGAATATATCTTGCCATCCTCTGAGACGGTTATGAGCACAGGGGAGACGGCCTCAAAGCCCGCAGGGGCGCTTCTCTGCACCATGAGGTAGGTGCCATAGGGGATGCCGCCTCTGTCGGTTGCCTTGCGGGCGCGCTGAGAGTAACTGCCGTCGGGGTTGTCGATGACGTAAAGCGCTGAGGTGTCGGCATGGCCTTCACTGTCCGTCGTGACAGAGAACGCGGGCTTCGCTCCATTGAGGGGCTTGCTGCCCTCGAACTGCCTGCCTCCGTAAAAGTCGAAGGTGATGCCTTTCTCTGGCACCATCTCGCCGGTGTCGTTATCCGGTGTGGGGTCGTATGCCTTGATGACGGAGATGTCGCCGCGGATGACCTGCTCCAAAAGCAAAGGGGCGTTGTAGGTCTGTACCACCTCCATGTTCCCTGCGCCGGTTATCTGCTGGACGCTTACCTGGCGCGGGGAGGGCAGCACGTAGCCGACAGGTGCGCTCGTTTCCTCGATCACAACCGTGCCCAGAGGGATTACGGCATCGCCGTATGAGTTGTGGTAAAGCGCATCGCTTCCTCCAGCCAGATAGCTTTCCCGCAACTGCGCCTTGCCCGTCTCATCAGTTGTAAGCCTCCATGTCCGGGTGGGAAGCCCTGACGCCAAGGCTGCGGCCTCGCTTTCGTAGTAGCCGTCGAAATATCTGACGGTATAGATAGCACCTTTGAGGCTGGCTGAACCCTGGGGCATGGCGGCTGTGGTGTCAGCGTCAATCTTTCCGACGAGGAACGCCTCCGGGTCAGACTGCGGGCGGTCGCTCACCAAAAGCCGTGTCACCGCTGCGTTGCACTGAACGCGGTAGGTTGTCATATCCAGAGCGTAGCCTTTGGCGGGCTT
>JAIRZP010000158.1 GCA_031267175.1 Coriobacteriales bacterium
GCGCCCTACATCCTTGAGCCTATGGCCAACGTGGAAGTCACCGTCACCGACGACTACGCCGGCACCATCATGGGCGACTTCTCCACCCGTCGCGGGCGTGTGGCCGGCATGAGCACCGATGAGAATGGCCGCACCGTGGTCAAGGCGCGCGTGCCCTACAAAGAGGTGGTGACCTATGCCAAGGACCTGCGCTCCATGACCCGTGGCGTCGGCTCCTATACCATAGAGATAGATGGTTACGAGGAGGTCCCCGGCGACGTGTCCAAAAAGCTGATTGCCGATTACCAGGCCAGGCGCGAGGAAAAGAACTAGCGGTTGCGCTTACAATTGAAGCTGGCCCCCGTCATTGACCTTCCTGTCAATGGGGTGTTTCTCGTTACTCTGAGCTATCCTTTTGGCTACGCTCAGGGCAGGCTCTGCGAGCATGGCAACCCAGCACCTGCACCACCCAAGAACGCCAACATTAAGGTAGCATGCAACTCGATAACGCAACACTCACGATGATTCGTGTATTTGAGAAGACAGAGGCCACGGGTCACGTTGTCTATACCCGCATGGCCCGACACGAGAAGCATGACAGCCATGCCCAGGTTCTCCAACAGATAGCCGATGACGAGCTGGATCATTACCATATCTGGAAGCGCTACACCGGCACGGACATTGCTCCCAACAAGCTCACCACAAGCTGGTACACCCTACTCTTCTTCGTCTTTGGCTACACCTTTGTGCTGCGATTGATGGAGAAGGGCGAGAACCGGGCCGTCAAGGACTATAATGCGCTGCCCTCAACTATCCCCGAGATAAGCACCATCATCAAGCAGGAGCAGAAGCACGAGGAGATGCTCATCTCCATCCTTGATGAGGAGCGTCTCCAGTATGTGGGGGCGATAGTGCTCGGGCTCAACGATGCCCTGGTCGAGCTGACAGGCAGCATTGCGGGCTTTACCTTTGCCCTCACCAATACACGGCTCGTTGCGCTGGCAGGCATCATCACCGGGGTTTCCGCAACCCTGTCCATGGCCGCGTCCAACTTTTTGGCGGAGAAGGCCAACGCCAACTCCCATGCCTTTAAGGCGAGCATGTACACGGGAGCCGCCTACCTCATAACCGTCGTGATATTGATTATTCCCTATCTTATCTTCCCCGAGGACCGGTACGTCGAGGCCCTGGTAACCATGCTCGCCTTTGTCATCATCGTCATCATGTTCTTCAACTACTATGTGTCGGTCGCGCAAAACCACCCGTTCTGGGGCCGCTTTGGCAGGATGGCAGCCATCTCGCTTGGTGTGGCCCTGATTTCCTTCCTCATTGGACAGCTCGCCAAGGCAATGCTGGGAGTTGATGTCTGATAGACGCACCGCAGATACTCTCCGTAGTTATTTTTGCCGTTGTACTGGCATTGATTATTTCAGATAAGGTGCATCGGGCGCTTGCGGCGCTCCTGGGTGCGGTGGTCGTGCTGCTTACCGGCATTCTGCCCTTTGAGGAGAGCCTCGAGCATATCGACTTCAACACGCTCGGCGTACTCACAGGCATGATGCTGTTTGTGGCGGTGGCCCGGCGCTCCGGGCTGTTTGAGTATCTGGCTATCAGGTCGGCCAAGCTGGCCCGAGGCGACCCTTGGCGCATCATGGTCTTCCTCATGCTTATTACCGCCGTGCTCTCGGCCTTCCTCGACAACGTCACCACCGTGCTGCTCGTAGGTCCCATGACCCTGATGATCTGCAAGGAGCTGCGTATCAGCCCGGTGCCGTTTTTCATGACCCAGATCATCGCCTCCAATGTCGGCGGCACCGCAACGCTCATAGGCGACCCGCCCAATATCATGATTGGCTCCGCGGCCGACCTGAGCTTTGTCGACTTCATCCTCGTGGATGGGCCCATTGTCGTCGTCATCCTGGCGGCTACCGTCATCGGCTTCAGGTTCGTCTATAAAAACAAGCTCAGCGCCAGCGCGGAGAGCATCCAGGCGGCCATGCAGATGGATGAGAAGGAGGCCATCGTTTCCCAGAGCCTGTTTGTCAAGAGTATCGTGATGATAGGCCTGGTGGTTGTGGGGTTTTCGCTCCATGGGGTGTTGCATATCGAGAGTGCTGTCATAGCGCTTGGAGCCGCTGCCATCCTGATGCTCATTGGCAGGCAGAACATCGACGAGGTCATTGATGGGGTTGAGTGGCCGACCATTGGCTTTTTCGTGGGGCTCTTCATCGTGGTGGGCGGCATGGTGGCCACCGGTGTCATCGACCTGTTTGCCGTATTCCTCGTGGATGCCACGGGAGGTAATCTGCTCATGGCCGTGCTGCTCATCCTCGTAGCCTCGGCCGTTATCAGCGCCATCGTCGATAACATCCCCTTTGTGGCCACGATGATCCCGGTCATCCTCACCATGGGAGCGAGCGGCATGGAGGTGGAGCCGCTGTGGTGGGCGCTCTCGCTCGGAGCCTGTCTCGGTGGCAACGGCACGCTGATAGGGGCGAGCGCCAACGTCGTGCTCTCCGGCATCTCCAACCGCGAGGGCTACCCCATCACCTACCTCGACTTCCTCAAAGTAGGCGGCCCGATGATGCTGCTCTCCATCCTTATCTCAGCCGTCTACCTGGTGCTCAGGTTTTGTGTGTAGGTAGCGAGGCCTGGTGCGACTGAAGAGGTATCGATTCTCACTTTTTCAGCTGCCAAACCGAGATTCGCTACATTTTCTCCATAAAACTCGCTACATTTTCCCGGCAATTTCCACTACATTTTCCCGAGATTTTCACTACATTTTCCCGAGATTTCTCGCTACATTTTCCCAAGTCTGTTACTATTGCACCATAGGATCCGCTGAAGAAGGAGTAATCTGCCATGCTTATAGACCGTAAAAAGTACCGCCCGCGGCTCATTGACGATGTCGTTGAAAAGCACCTGAGAGCCTTTGGCGCAGTTGAAATAACGGGAACCATGTGGTCAGGGAAGACGTGGACATCCCGAGCACATGGCAGAAGCCTGGTCAACCTCGACGATCCGCAGGCTCGTGAGCTTGCCCAACTGTCTCCCGAGGCCATTCTTGCAGGGGAAGAACCTCGCGTAATAGACGAATGGCAGGAAGTGCCTGCCGTTTGGGACTCAGTCAGACAAAGGGTGGATGAAGCTGGAGGGCGTAAGGGCCTCTACCTGTTGACGGGCTCTTCTCGACCTGCGAAGGATACCGTCCATCATTCGGGCTCGGGAAGGATCTCCCGGTTGAGAATGTGGCCGATGACGCTCAACGAGGCAGGCCATGGGGTAGCAAGCGTATCTCTGGCAGGTCTCTTTGACGGCCAGTTTGAGTCTGGGCCTGCCGAGGTAGACTTGGACCAACTGGCACAGTGGATATGTCGAGGAGGTTGGCCGGCTGCACTGACCCTTGATGACGAGCTGGCCCAACTCATCCCTACCCAGTATCTCGACACGCTCGTTTCCTCCGAGGACAGAAAGGCACCGGAAAGCGAGAGCGACCAAATGCTGTTCTTGCAGTCACTTGCACGCAACGTAGGAAGCGCCGTCACTATAGATACCCTGGCAAAAGATATGGGCTACCTCACAGATGGCCGAGTTAACGAGACAGGACGAAGCAGAACACGAAACCTGCTGGCTTATTTCTCCAACCGATTCATTGTGAGTGAACTGCATGGATGGGACGCGCCGGTCAAATCGCCCCAAAGGCTCAGGACTAAACCACGATACGATTTTGCAGACCCGTCTCTCGCTGCGGCGCTTTTGGGTATGGATTCCGATTCGCTTATGGGCAATATGCAGGTCTTTGGCCAGCTCTTTGAGCAGCTCTGCTTACGCGACCTGCATGTCTATGCTTCCCTTATGGAAAAGGCAGGCCCTGATCCTCTGAGATACTATCGTGATGCCGATGGACTGGAGCTTGACGCTATCATAGAACTTCGCGACAGTCGGTGGGCCGCCATCGAGATCAAGCTGGGGGTAAACAAGGCAGAGGCTGCTCAAAAAAGTCTCTTGCGGCTGAAAGAAAAAGTAGCCGCAAACCCAGCTGCCAGAAATCCCGAGCCCGCCTTTCTCATGGTACTCGTTGGCATGGGTAAATACGCCTACCAGACACCAGAGGGAGTCTACGTAGTACCGCTCACGTGTCTGGGTGCATGAGCGCCCTATGCTTGGATCAATTACACCGACGGATAAGCAATAACCTCCGCGTCGTTGAACAGGGCCTCCAGGTCGTAGAAATCGCGGGCGGCGGACACAAAGATGTGTACGACGATGTCACCGTAATCGAGGAGTACCCAGCTCGTGCTGTCCACTCCTTCCCTGCCGATGGGCTTGATGCGGTATTCCTCACGCAAGGCCTCTTCCACCTTCTCGGCAACCGCTTTAAGGTGGAGAAGGTTGTCAGCAGTGGCGATAACGAAGTAATCCACGATGGCAAGCGTGGGTTTGACCTTGATTACCAACACATTGGTGGCCTTTTTTGAGAGGGCTGCCTCCGCGGCGCACTCTGCCCATATAAGCGATTCTTCTCCGTGCTTCTTCTTCATTCAAGCTCCTCTACTGCCGCATTGCTGCTACACCATGCAACGAAAACTCCTGCTCTTGTCTTCCACACTACCACGCTGTCATGCATGCGTACAGCATATCAGAGCAAGGAGCCAGACAAAGTCCAGAATGGATGGCAGCCCGGCAATAACCGTTCAGATACCCTCTCAGAATTGCAAGGAGCGACTCCCTCTCTCTCCTGCCGTGGTATAATTGCTGCATGGATGAAGGGCTAACGGTCGTCATACAAGCTGGAGGAGAATCAAAGCGGATGGGCAAGCCCAAGGCGCTCGTCTCGTTTTGTGGAGCCCCGCTGGTCTGTCGCGGCCTCAAACGGCTTGGTGTCATTGCCGATCAACTCGTCGTTACTTCCAATCAGCATGAGAGCCTCGACTTTCTCTGCCCTGGCGTTACGGGAGACCGCCTTGAAATCTATGCCGATCTCCACGATGTGCGCGGGGCGCTCAATGGCCTCTACACGGCGCTGTACTATGCCAGGCATCCCTTTGTTGCCGTGGTCGCCTGTGATATGGTGTTCCCTTCCGCTGCCCTGCTCAAGGCAGAGCAGCAGGTCCTGCTCGACCCAGCTGTTGACGCTGACGCGGCGGTGCCGAGGACCTCGCATGGCTTTGAGCCGTTTCATGCCGTATACCGGCGCGGTACCTGCCTGCCTTTGGTCAAAGAGGCGCTGGAGGCCGGCGAGACCCGCGCGACAAGCTGGTATGATAAGGCAACGATAGTCGAACTCTCCTACGAGGACGTCCTGGCCGCAGACCCCCGCGGTGGCTCCTTTGTCAACATCAATACGCCGGAAGAATTGGAACATATCGAGCAACGCGTACTGGCCGGAGAGATGACCACCATCTGCGACGAAGTGGAGGAGGACGCTTCCCTTGCCCACAGAAAGCGTGCCTGCGGGTACCGGGAGCCCTGATAGCTCCAAGCGATTAAGGAGGAATGATGATTTTCAAGGTAATCAACCACCCGTTGGTGGCCCACAAACTGCGTCTGTTGCGCTCTCAGGACACGCCAACGGTGGTGTTTCGCATGGTCACCAATGAGCTCGTGACACTCCTGGCCTACGAGGCCACGACCAATGTCAAGACTGAGACGGTGGCCATTGAGACACCCGTGGCCCCTACCACCGGTGTGCGTCTTGCTCGTAATCCCCGGCCGATAATCGTACCGGTGCTGAGGGCCGGCCTGGGCATGCTCGACGGCATGATCCAGTGCATGCCCACGGCCGAGGTAGGTTTTCTCGGTATGCGGAGAGACGAAGAGACCCTCGTGCCGGAGACCTACGCCAATCGTCTGCCCGACGATCTCACCGGGAGGCAGTGCTACATCATCGACCCCATGCTGGCCACGGGCGGCACCCTCATCGACACCGTTAACTACCTGGTAGAGCGCGGGGCCACCGACATCACGGCCATCTGTATGCTGGCAGCGCCGGAAGGTGTCAAAGCCCTGCGCGCCGCCGCAGCCGAGCACGGCAATGCCCTCAAACTTGCGGTGTTTACCGCCTCGCTCGACGAGTGTTTGAACGAGCACGGCTACATCGTTCCCGGACTGGGCGATGCCGGAGACCGGCTGTACGGATACGTGGACTGAGGGAGACTGAAGCAGCAGGCCGAGGCAAGAGCTCTCCCCATGAGAAGCAGAGAAAGCATGACCCCACACACCTTACTGGACATCTACACTGGCCGAGGCAGTTCTGACACTCCCTCCCCCTGGGCACGTCTTCCCATCGGGGTCTTTGACTCCGGCATCGGCGGCCTCACGGTTGCCCGGGAGCTGGCCTCCCATCTGCCACAGGAGTCGATCATCTACTTTGGCGACACCCTGCGGTGTCCCTATGGGCCGCGTCCCCTGGAAGAAGTAGAGCGCTTTGCCCTGCAGATCTCGAGCTGGTTGGTTGCGCAGGAGGTCAAGCTCATCGTCATAGCCTGCAACTCCGCGACCGCAGCCGGCCTTGAGACACTCCAGCGTTCGGTGCCGGTGCCGGTCGTTGGGGTCATTGAGCCGGGTGCCCGTGCCGCGGTTCTGGCCACCACCAGCAGAAGGGTCGGGGTCATCGGAACGGCGGCCACCATCGAGAGCGGTGCCTACACCCGCGCTATTCGCTCGCTGGACGCGGGCATTACGGTGTTCAGCGCGGCGACTCCTCGCTTTGTAGAGATTGTTGAGCAGGGCATGCGGCTTGACCGCAGCCCTCTGGAGGATATCATGGCGCAGACCGCCGCCATCTATATCAGGCCCGCCTTTGCAGAGATTGCCCGGGATTACCTCGACCCACTCAAACGCTGCGCGATAGACAGCCTGGTTTTGGGGTGCACGCATTATCCCCTGCTCACGCCCCTTATCAGAAGCATCATGGGCCCCGAAATGAACATCATCTCCTCCGCAGAGGAAACAGCGCTGGAGGTTGTGGAGACCTTGGACAGACGGGGGCAACTGGCTCCCCGGGGTCACAAGCCTTCTTATCGCTTTGCCACAACGGCCGAAGACGACAGCGATTTTAGAGACCTGGGAGCGGCAATCTTTGGGAGGCCGCTCGCGCATGTGCAGAGAGTGGGCTTGGAGGATTTGACGAAAACCTGTGAACACCCTGGAACGAAGAATGAATCGAGCGTGCTATGCAACGAGTGAGTATCAAGAATCAGCGGAGCGACGGCAGAAAGCCCGACGGGCTTCGCGCGGTGCGTTTTGAGCGGGGCTACCTGTCCAGCGCCCTGGGCTCCTGCCTGGTTGAGTTTGGCAATACCCGTGTTATCTGCGCCGCCAGTATTGAGGAGAACGTCGCAAACTGGCTCAAGGGCAAGAACCGTGGCTGGGTCACGGCGGAGTACTCCATGCTGCCGGCATCGACCCCCGTGCGCACCAAGCGAGAGACCCAGGGCCCCCGGGGCCGGACGCAGGAGATCCAACGCCTCATCGGCCGGTCGCTCCGCGCCGTTGTTGACATGAGTGTGCTGGGCGAGACGACCATGACCGTGGACTGCGACGTACTTCAGGCAGATGGTGGCACCCGCACCGCTGCGATATGTGGTGCCTGGATTGCCATGCGCGATGCCTTTGAGTATTGGAAGAAAGCCGGCAGGATCCGCACCAACCCGGTGTTTGACCAGCTGGCCGCCGTAAGCGTGGGAGTCGTTGACGGGGTGAGTCTGCTCGACCTGGATTATCACGAGGATTCGCGGGCTGAGGTTGATATGAATCTCGTCATGACGGGTTCCGGTGAGTTTATCGAGGTACAGGGCACCGGTGAGCGCACGGGCTTTGACCGTGAGCAGCTTGATTGGCTTCTCGATTTGGGAAGCTCCGGTATCAACACGCTGCTTGAGCTGCAGCAGCAGGCCTTGAATCAGGCTGGATAGATCCGTTGAGCCTCGGTAAAAAAATAGTCGTCGCCACCCACAATGCGCATAAACTGGCCGAGATCCGCGCTATCCTCGCGCTCTCCGGTTGGGAGTTTGTGAGCCTGAATGAGCTGGGCATTGCCGATATGCCGGTGGAGGACGCGGACAGTTTTATCGGCAACGCGCGCATCAAGGCACAGTTTGCCCATGAGAAAACCGGGCTGGCAGCACTGGCCGATGATTCGGGCCTGGTCGTGGACGCGCTTGACGGTGCGCCGGGGGTCTATTCCTCCCGCTACGCTGGACCAGACTCCAATGACGCTGCCAACAACGCAAAGCTTCTACAGCAGATGCAGGGCGTGCCTGACGCTCTGCGCAGTGCCCGTTTTGTCTGTGCCCTGGTGTTCATCGACGCTGACGGCACCGAGACCGTGGCCGAGGGCACCGTGAGCGGACGCATAGGGAAGGAGCCACAGGGGCACAACGGCTTTGGCTACGACCCGCTGTTTTATCCGGAAGCCTCATTTTTTGCACGCTCCATGGCGGAGCTGAGTGCCCACGAGAAGAACCTCATCTCACACCGCTCTCAGGCGCTGGCCAAGCTGCGCACGCTGCTTGCGGATGCTGAGGAGCAAGTGGAAGGCCCTCAAGCCGCGGAGTCTGAAGAGCCAACGGGAGACATGCAAGCTACAGGAGATGGTGTGTCGGCGCGAGGCCCTCAGCCTGTGAGCACTGTCTCGCCCTGTGCTGCCCAACAGCAGATCGTCGTCTTTGACTTTGACGGCACCCTGATTGACACCTCCTCTCCCGTTAAGCTGATTACCCGCCTCAATCGCGACAAGATAATGTCTAAACGGGCCGTGCTCAAGAGCCTCGCGTGGGGCATCCGATACAAAATGGGCAGGGAGCTTGATCAGACGGTTCCCCGGCGCTACGTCTTTGCCTCGTTCAAGGACTTTCCTGCGAGCGAGGCCGACAGTATCATGCGCGATGTCTATCGCACCGAGTTGCGCCAGCATCTGCGGCCCAAGGCGGTTGCCGCGCTCAAAAGGCATCAGGCCGAGGGAAAGGTGGTTATCATCGTGAGCGCCTCCTTTGAACCCATCATCTCAGAGCTCTGCCTGGATCTGGGCGTGGAGCACTACCTCTGCACGCAGATGGAGGTGGTCGATGGCTCGTATACGGGAGAGACCAAGAGCCCTCCACCCGAGAGCGAGCACAAGCTCTACCAGTTTGTCGCCTGGGCCGATGCCAGCTATGGCCCGGACGGATGGGAGTTGACGCATGCCTATGGCGACCACTACTCTGATGTTCCCCTGATGGAGATTGCCCAGCATCCCATAGCTGTTGACCCGGATCACCGCCTACGAAGCATTGCCCACGAGCGGCACTGGGAAGTTCATGATTGGTTGTCATAGAAAGGAACACCATGCATGCCATTAACGACAAGGTTTTCATCACCAGCGTTCTCAACCCCAATATGCGGGTCTTTGATGTGGTCATGTGCACGGAGTACGGAACCTCCTACAACTCGTATGTGGTGGTCGGCTCCGATAAGACCGCTCTCATCGATGCCAACCATGCCACCTTTTCGCACGAATGGCTGGAGAAGGTAGACGAAGCGCTGGGCGGCGGCAAGCCGGATTATCTCGTGCTCAACCACACCGAACCCGATCACAGCGGTTGCGTGGCTGCCTGTCTCAAGCGGTATCCAGAACTCGAGGTGGTCTGTAGTGCGGCGGCCGCCATCAATATCAAACACATCACCAATCTGCCGGAGCTTGAGCCGCGCGTGGTCAAGGATGGTGAAAGCATAGACCTGGGAGGGCTCACCCTGCAGTTTGTCTCCGCTCCCTTCTTGCACTGGCCGGATACGATGTTTACCTGGATTCCCGAGCAAAAGCTGCTCTTCAGCTGCGATTTTCTTGGCGCACATTTTTGCGAGCCTCGCCTCTTTGACCACAAGATTGTCTTTGCCCGGGACTACACCACGGCCTTTAAGGAGTACTACGATGCCATCATGGCGCCGTTTGGCCCGTGGGTAGCCAAAGGTCTGGACAAGCTGGAGGCCCTTGACCCCGAGGTGGTTGCCCCGAGCCATGGCCCCATTCTCACCAAGCGCGGGCGGCTTGCCACCGGCATTGAGCACTATCGTGCCTGGTCGGCCGTGCCTGCCGCGGATACGCCCCGTAAGATAAGCCTGTTCTATTGCAGCGCCTATGGCAACACGCAAAAGCTCGCTGCTGCTATTGCAACCGGCATACGCAAGGCCCTGCCGGAGGCCCGGGTCTGTGCCCATGATCTGGTGGATGCCGATATGGCGCATCTGGGTGCGGAACTCAACAGCTCGGACGCCTTCCTCCTGGGCTCCCCTACCCTCAACCGCGATGCCGTGCCGCCAATATGGAACCTCGTGGCAGAAATCGACGCGGTCAACATAGCCAAGCGCCCGGTCGCGTTCTTTGGGTCCTACGGGTGGAGCGGGGAGGCTTTACCAGCCCTGTCCGAGCGGCTTGCCACCCTCAAGGCCGCCGTGTACGAGCCCCAGTTCCGTGTAAGATTTGTTCCGTCAGAGAACGAACTGGACGCCGCCGAAGAGTTTGGGGCGGAGTTTGCACGCAGTCTTGAGTAGCCTCCGGCTAATCCTGAAGCGGCCTTGGTTTGGCTGCGCTGTTAATTCTGCAGCTTCGTTGGCTTGTTCGCGCGATTAATCCTGAGGCGTTGCCCGGTTGCCCGGTTAATCAAGAAGCGTTGATTTGGCTGTGCGGTTGATCCTGTAGCGCACACTCAGCAACATCCCCGCAAGCGCTAAAAAGCCCAGCAGCAGCCAGAGCGTTGTGTTGCCACCGGTTGCTGGCAGTATTTTTGATGGGGAGACCCCGTCATGGACCAGCACCTTACCGGTGCCGGTATTGTTGATGCTGCCGCCGTTGAGCACAACGCCTTTGCCTCCCTGACCCGGAGTGCCTGTGTCTGTCTTTCCGCCGTTGCCACCGTTGGTGGTGACTGTTCCACTGCCGGTATTGTTGATGTCGCCGCCGCCGGTGTTCGTGCCGGTGCCGCCGTTTCCGCCGGTGCCGCTGGGGCTGTCGCCGCCGTTACCACCGGTATCGGTGATAGTGCCACTGCCGTTGTTGTTGACGTCACCGCCACCGGTGTCCGCGCCGGTTCCTCCTGTGCCACCCGTGCCACTGGGGCTGCTGCCACCCGTGCCACCCGTGTTTGTCGAGGTGCCGCTGTTATTGATGTCTCCACCGCCGGTGTCAGTGCCAGTGCCACCAGAGCCGCCTGTTGTGCCGCCTTCGCCGCCTTCACCACCGGTGCCGGTAGTGGAGCCACCGGGATCGTTGTTGATGTCTCCACCGCCGGTGTCAGTGCCAGTGCCGCCGCTGCCGCCGGTTGTGCCACCTTCTCCGCCTTCACCACCCGTGCCGGTAGTGGAGCCACCGGGGTCATTGTTGATGTCGCCGCCGCCGGTGTCCGTGCCGGTGCCGCCAGAGCCGCCCGTACCGCTGGGACTGTCGCCGCCGGAGCCGCCGGTGCCGGTTGTCGTGCCGTCATCGCCGGTGTTGATGTCGCCGCCTCCCGTGTCTGTTCCCGTGCCACCCTCGCCGCCGGTGCCACTGGGACTGTCGCCTCCGTTACCGCCGGTACCCGAGGTTGAGCCGCTGGGATCGGTGTTGACGTCACCGCCACCCGTGTCCGTGCCGGTGCCGCCGCTGCCGCCGGTTGTGCCGCCTTCGCCGCCGGAGCCGCCGGTGCCGGTTACGTCGCCGCCCTGGCCGGTGTTGATGTCGCCGCCCCCGGTGTCGTCACCGGTGTTAATACCCGTGCCACCTTCACCGCCGGTGCCACTAGGACTGTCGCCACCTGAACCACCCGTGCCGGTAATGTCGCCGCCGGTACCGCTGGGATCATCGGGTTCGACGCTTCCGCCGCCGGTGTTGATACCCGTGCCGCCCTCGCCGCCCGTGCCGCTGGGACTGTCGCCACCGGAGCCACCGTCGCCGGTGACGGTGCTCCCCCCGTTGGTTATGATGCCAGGCGCGTTTTGGGGCCTGAGTGCGCCTCCCGTGTTGATGCCGTCACCGCCGCGGCCGCCGGGGCTTCCCCCAGTACCGCCCGTGCCAACTATGCGTGTTCCGTTGATTGCCTTGATTGCCGGAGTTGAGGAATCGCCTCCGATGGAGATGCCGCCACCGCCCGTGCCGCCAGCGCTGGAGCCGCCGGTACCCGTAACCGTTGAGTCATCGCCCGTGAGGGAGCCATCGGTGCCGGTGCCCCCGTTGGCGTTGCCCGTGGATATGCCCGCACCGCCGGTACCAGCGCCGCTGGCCGCTCCGCCGGTACCCTTGACCTGCGCGCCTCCCGTTGAGTCAATGGTTGTGCCACTGCTGATGCCCGCGCCACCGACACCCGTGCCGTTGCCCGCACCGCCGGTGCCGGTGAGGCTCGCGCCATTTGTTGCCTCAATAGCCGCGTCGCTGGTGATACCGTCGCCGCCATCTCCGTCGCTGCCGCCGTCGCCACCAACACCGATGAGTTGGGCACCGGTCTCGGCATCGATGCCGTCAACGCTGATGTCCGAAGCAGCCAGCACGCCAGGGCCGCCGATCTCGTTGCCGTCCCCGTTTCCACCCGTGCCCTCAACGCCGGCTCCTCCGGTGATAGAGAGGATACCCGTCTCGACACCCGCTCCCCCGTAGCCGCCACTGCCGGGGGCAGCGTCTCCGCCGATGCCGGTTATCTTGCCGCCGTTGTCAGAGGTGATGCCGTTGCCGAGGTCGGGCGAGGGAAACAAGGGGGGTATTGGTGTCGCTGCTGCTATGCCGGTGCCACCGTAGGTAGTGCCCGTACCGCCGGTACCGGTAATAGAAGCGCCACCGCTGTTCACCGCGATTGAATATGGTGTGAGAACACCCGCTCCGCCAGCACCAGCGCTGCCGTTACCGCCGGTTGCGGTGAGTGAGCCACCCGTCATCGACAGAGCAGTGTCCACCGGGTTTGCCGCCGCATAGTCATAGACCACGATGCCGGGGCCACCGTCAACGCCGTTGCCGCCGTTTGCCACTACCGGGCCGTTCGTGAGGTTCACCGTGGTGTAGGCGTCGATTCCCGCGCCACCGTCTCCGTTGGCGTTGCTGCCGCCATAGGCCTTGAGGCCGTCTCCCCAGGCGTTGACCGTCAGAGTCCCCACAGCCAAAATGCCACATCCGGCGGTAATGCCGCTTTGGTCTTGGTTTGACCCATAGCTTGTCACCGGTATATTGACGGTGAGAGCACCGTCAGCCGCAATACCCGGATACCCGGTATTGTTGTTGGAAGGATCAGCGTTATCGGCTGCCCGCGCGGTCACCGGGCCGGAACCACTGATAACCAAGCCACAGTCGCTCATCACCGCAATGCCTGAGATGCCAGCAAAACTGCCCGTACTCATACCGGCGGGAACCTGTGTGGTATCTCCTTGAAAGGTCACCGCGCCATTGTTTGCGGTAAGTGTGACGGTATCGCTGGCCGAATCTCCTCCCGTGTCCACAATGGTGAGGCCTGCGTAGTTACCTCCAGTAGCTATTATGGTGAGTGCGTTGCCCGTGCCGGAGACCGAGATACCTGAGACAGAGCCAGAGCCTGTTGGCCACACCTGCACGCTTCCCACGTAGACAGTGATATCGCTTGCCGCTGCGTATGCTTTACCCGGCGCAACACCGATAAGGGTAAACAGCGTGGTGCAGACTATCAGTGCAACGAGCAGGATGCGCTTGATGGTGTGCAACAGATTCTCATTGGGCAGCGCCATTTCGGTATGTACAGATGCTGCACCACGCAATGACCAGATCTTTCCCAGACTTCCTTCCCTATGCAAAACCCGCTTGCCATGCGACAATGCTGCTCTGTTATTTGGTATTACACTATTGGATACAATCATGCCCTGCCCCATTCTTCTACTAAGGCATCGTTGAAAAGCATAGCGATGCGCCAGCTGGATTGCGCCAACCAGATCCGACGCAACCTGTCCACATAGCCAAAATCGAGCCGAGATTACCGACTCGCTTACAATCAGACAAACAACTACTCCCTGCAATCGTTTTATTATCTGCTCTGCTTCTCCATTATAACCCATAACCGTGCTGTCCAGCCACAAAACTATTTTGATTGTCGCCCTCTGTTAAGGAAGTGAAAGCATGGAAAATTTCCAAGCTAACAACAACACCAACCGAAACACTCAAGACTTACCGCAACTTGTTGCGGTAAGTCTTGAGTGTTTCGGGCTCGCCGCCGGGTGTGCTTGCATGTGCTGGCCCCATCGCCCATCATTGTCATGCTATCTGCCTTCCTTTTCCAGTAAGTAGCCTGATGAAGAGAAAGGTATGACCATGGGCACCTATAAAC
>JAIRZP010000159.1 GCA_031267175.1 Coriobacteriales bacterium
TGGTCAACGTGAGAAACGCCACTGATCTGGAACGTCTGCCTCACGCAGCAATAACGCTCCTTCAACAGAGCGGGTTCTCCTATGGCGAAGGATATTCCTTCGACATCGAGGTAGCGTACGAAAATGATAGCCCTATGCGATTGGACGAAAGTGCTATCGTCATCGAAGAAGATCGCGAGGATCTGAGAGAAGCAGCCGAAGCTATAAGAGAGGTACTTGGCAGAGGCACGATTGTCGAAGAGACCAGCAATGAAAATGGCTGGAGATACGCCGGCGACATCTTGCTGGTGCTGGGCGCTGACTGCCTTGATCCTTTTAGCAACAGGGTGCTGTTTTCCTCCGATGAGCCGGATTATCCTGAGACGCAACAGGAGGAATACCTGGTCTCAATAAGAAACGCAACAGGGCAGCGGCTTTTGGCGGATTCGATCATGAAGAGGCTTGATGCTGTTGGTCTTAGCTATGCGGAAGGATATATCTATACTACAGGCAATGTGTATCAGCACGATTATCCTATACGCTTGGCAGAAAGCTCTCTCGTCATCAAGGAGAACCGTGAGGATCTGAGGGAGATAGCCAAGACTATGCGAGAGATAATTGGCACCGGCACGATTATCGAAGAGAACAGCGGCAATGGTTGGGAGTACGACGGAGACATCCTGATAGTACTGGGCGATGATTGTACTGTGGACGATCAGGTGTCTTGAAGCGCATGCCGTGGTAGTAAGCCAGCCCTGCCCATCATGCCTCTATCTGCGGCTCGACGCAGACGTGACAACTATTAAGACAAGTTGTATACTTGCTTTCTAAGCTGCAACAGGAAAACAGGTGAGAGAAATGACAAACATGACCGTCGGCGAGCTACGTCAGAACTTTTCTGCCGTACTGACGCAGGTACAGGCGGGGCGGAGCTACGGCATACTGTATGGACGCGCGAAAAAGCCGATAGCAAGGCTCGTGCCCTATGAAGACCCCGCACCGATAAGGCTCGGCCTGCTCAAAGGCAAAGGACGTGTCGCGATCCTTGATGACAGCAAGCTCGAGCCGGAGGAGCTGTTGGGCTGATGAGGCTTCTGGTCGACACGCATGTGCTGCTTTGGATATTGCAGGAGCCGAGCAAGCTTTCGCGTGCGGCTGTTCGGTCGGTGAGCGACCCTAACGCCGAGGTATATGTCAGCGCAGTGTCGTTTTGGGAGATAGCCCTGAAGGTACAGCTGGGGAAGATGGCGCTTGAAGGCATCACGATGGCCGACCTGCCGCAGACCGCCCTGGACTCCGGACTCAAGATGCTAGACCTTGATGTCAGCACCGCGAGTGGCTTTGCTAGCCTGCCGTTGAAGCAAGGCCACAGGGATCCCTTCGACAGGATGATCATCCATCAGGCCATCACCGGTGGCTTTATGCTGCTCAGTAAAGACGCGCTGTTCGGCCAGTACCTTATTGACGGGCTGGATCTTCGCTGGTAGGCAGGAAATTCACCAGTTTAGTAGGGGCCACCAGTCTCGTCTCATTTGCTCCAGCAGCCTCGTCTCCACTGTGCCACAGGCCTATGAAACCCAAAGAGAGTGGAGTGCAGCAGAGGCTGGCTCATATTCCCTTGTACTGCCACTGAACTCTTTTGCCCCAGAGGGTTATGGCCTGGCGGGGGCAGAGGTTGGCGCAGCGGTAGCACTGGGTGCAGCGGCCAAGCTGCCGTATCTCGTCCTCCCGTATCTCGAGGTTCTGCTTGGGACAGGCCCTCACACAGGCGCCGCAGCGGGTGCAGGCCTTGCTGATGTTCAGTTTTGCAAAATCACGCTGTATCCTGCCCTGATAGAACATGCGCTGACGGAGAAAGGCCTTGAGGCGGTCGCTCTCCTGCCCGTCGTGGACGGCATCGCCTGCAAGGATGATTTGAGCGAATTCGTCGAGCCGGCTGTCGGCCTTCTCTTTAAGCGTGCGCTGTGTGTCGGTGTCTGTCGGCTGCATCAGCTTCATATCGCAGACGACCATCGGCATCTGAATGCTGATATTGCTCTGCGCCCTGAAGGGGATGCCCTGTTTACGGAGCAGCCTTGCTACCTGCAGGTCGGCATCAAAGAAGAAGTTGGCGTAGGTGACGAGCGTGATGAGGTCTTTGTTTGCAAGCCATGTGCCGTGCTGAGCCAGGTAGTCGCTCATAATCTTGGGCATGAGGCACATGTAATTGGGATGGGCCACCAGCACGGTGTCCGCGTGCACAAGCCTTTCTCGTACCCGGCCCTCATTGTCTTCGATGCTCAGGATGTTCTCATCCTTCACGCCCAGGCTCTGCGCAAGCCGGTTAACGGCATACTTGGTGTTGCCCATTCCCGAAAAGTAGAGCGCCGCTGTCCTGTCTGGTGCGGGTGCCCTGCCTGCTGCTGCTGGAGTCTCTGCCGCCATGTCCTCGCCATTCCGTTCGCCGATTCAATAAGTTAGCTAAGTATAACCTTTTATGCCAACTCATGTCTCAGTCAGACCCGTACCTCAGTCAGGGGATGGACGCGCTTCCGCTCAGATCCCTGCCGCTCCCAGCGCCTGCTCAATATCCCTCAGTATGTCGGCAGTGTCCTCAAGCCCCACGCTGAGGCGAAAGAACCCGCCGTGGAACTCTTCTTCGTAGAGGTACTGTCGCTCGTCGTTCTCACCGAGAAAGACGATGAGGCTCTCGTCGTGGCCGAGCGACACCGCGTTGGTGATAACCCTGAGTTTGCTGACAAAGCGGTTATGCCCGTCGTGGTCGGTGTTGAGGCCAAATGCCAGCACGCCACCATATCCGCCCGGCATCTGCTTCCTGGCAACCTCGTGGTTACGGCGGTCTGCAAGCCCCGGGTAGGCAACGAAGCGCACCTGCGGGAGTGTCTGCAGGAACTCCGCGACGCCCTGCGCCGACGCATTATGCTGACGCATACGCAGCGGCAGGGTGACCGCGCCCCGCATGATGAGCCAGGCATTGAACGGGCTTATCGCCCCGCCGAGGTTGACCATGGCCTGCGCGCGTATCTGGTCAATCAGGCTCGCCTCGCCCAGCACCGCACCTCCCATGGCGTCGCCGTGGCCGTTGATGTATTTCGTCAGGCTCTCGACCGTCAGGTCGGCCCCGAGTTCATACGGTCGCTGATTGTAGGACGAGGCAAAGGTGTTATCAACCGAGAGCAGCGCGCCGGCATCGTGGGCGATGCGCGCGATTGCCTCGATGTCGGTTATCTTGATGGTGGGGTTGGACGGTGTCTCGATGTGGATGAGCCTCGTGTTGGGCCTGACCGCTGCCTGCACGGCCTCAAGGCTGGCACTGTCCACAAGGGTCTTTTCCACGCCGAATTTGTCGGGTAAAAGTTCGTTGATGAGGCGG
>JAIRZP010000179.1 GCA_031267175.1 Coriobacteriales bacterium
AACATCTCGCTTTTTGAGCTGCTGCGCATCTTCAGCGTTGACGAGTTGGACCTTTCTGCGCGTTGGGGCGCATCCCAGGTCACGAGGAGCATGGCTGCCCCGCTGGGCGTGAGGTCGAAGAATACCGTGGTAGCGCTCGACCTGCACGACAAGGCGCATGGACCGCATGGCCTGGTGGCAGGCACCACCGGCTCAGGCAAGAGTGAAATCCTGCAGAGCTATATACTCTCGGCCATCACGTTGTTTCACCCGCATGAGCTGGCCTTTGTGATCATCGACTTCAAGGGCGGCGGCATGGCCGATCAGTTCACCGGTCTGCCACACCTGGTGGGCACCATCACCAACATCGATGGCAAGCAGATCGAGCGGTCACTCAAATCCATCAAAGCCGAGCTGGTAAAGCGACAACGCTTCTTCAAAGCAGCCGGCGTCAATCACATCGACAAATACATCGCCAAATACCAGGCGGGGGAGGCCGCCGAGCCGCTTCCGCACCTGGTGATCATCGTTGACGAATTCGCCGAGCTCAAGGCCGCACAGCCTGAGTTCATGAACGAGCTCATCAGCGCCGCCCGCGTTGGCCGCAGCCTGGGAGTGCATCTCATCCTTGCCACGCAGAAGCCTGCGGGGCAGGTGAACGAGCAGATATGGTCCAACTCCCGCTTCAAGCTCTGTTTGAAGGTGCAGACCAGGGAGGACAGCAACGAGATGATCAAGTCGCCTCTGGCGGCCGAGATTGTCGAGCCGGGACGGGCCTATTTCCAGGTAGGCAACAACGAGATATTCGAGCTGTTCCAGTCGGCCTACAGCGGTGGCTCTGCTGCCATGGCAAACGATGGCTCGGCAATGCGGGAGTACTATATCGCCGAGATCGATCTGTCGGGCCGCCGCGAGGTGGTTTATGCGCGCAGGCCGCGGCGCAATGAGGACGAGAAGACCCTCACCCAGCTTGACGCGATTGTCAGCTATGTGTGCGAGCACTGCGAGCGCGTGGGCATCAAGGCGCTCCCCGAGATATGCTTGCCTGCCCTGCCGCGTCTGCTGCCCTTCCCTTCGGAGGAGCAAGGCAATGCATACCGGGTGGGGATCGGCAGGTACGACGACCCCGAAGGGCAGTACCAGGGTGAGGTCGACCTCGACCTGCTCAACGCGCACACGATCATTGTCGGCTCGGCGCAGCAGGGCAAGACAAACCTGTTGCAGGTGCTGTTGCGCGGCCTTGCCGCGAGCTATACCCCGGAGGAGGCGACGGTCTATATCATCGATTTCGCTTCGCTGGTCTTGAAGAATTATGAGGGGCTTGCCCACGTGGGCGGCGTGGTGACGCCAACCGATGACGAGAAGCTCAAGAACCTCTTTAAGCTCTTGAGCGAGGAAGTCGCGATGCGCAGGGAGAAGCTCGTCTCGGCCGGCGTAAGCTCCTTTGCCGCTTACCAGGAGGCGGGGTTTACCGACCTTCCGCTCATCGTGCTTATGGTGGACAACATCACCATGCTCAAGGAGCTCTATTTTGCCGACGACGACCCGCTTCTTGCCCTCTGCCGGGAGGGGATATCGGTGGGGATAAGCATCGTGATAGCGAACTCGGTGACCTCAGGGATCAGTTATCGCTACCTGGCCAGCATCGCTAACCGTGTCGCGCTCTATAACAACGACTCAAACGAGTACGGCAACCTGCTCGACTCGACGCGCATGCAGCCCGACAATGTCGCAGGCCGCTGCCTGATCAGCATCGACCGGACGGTATATGAGGCCCAACTCTATCTGGCGTTCGAAGGCGAGAAGGAGATCGACCGGGTGCAGGAGATACGCTCGTTCATCGAGAAGGTGAACGAACGGGTCACCGGCAGGGCACGGCGTATCCCTGAGATACCCAAGCTGCTAACGGCGAGCTTCATGGCACAGGCCTTCCCGTCTGCCTATCAACCCTATCATGTGGCAGCGGGATTGGATTATGAGAGTGTGGCACCGCTGCGTCTGGACTTTACCAAGCTGTTGAGTTTGGGCGTGGTGAGTACCGAGACCGCCGCCAAGGCATCGTTTGTTAAGCAGGTGGTCCGGGAATTGGCGCAGGACGCCGCCGCCGCCCCCGTGAGTATTGCCGTCATCGACGACTACGAGCGGGCATTAGCAGAGTTGGAGCCTTTGGCAGAGGTGTCCTATTCGATACAGCCGCGTGACATCATAGGGACGATCAACTCCTGGCACGAGGCCCTTTCCGAGCGCTATGACCTTTTGATGACGCAGGGTGTCGACGGTCTGAAGAACGAGCCGTTGCTCCTGCTGGTTGTGGCCGCAGGCGATGCGCTCAAGGCACTCACCGAGGACATGGATACGCATGAGCGCTTCAAGACCATCGTCTCGAAGTACAAGGCTTTGAAGGTGGCGGTGATTATTACTGCCATGGAGAATGCACCGATACCCTATGGTTCGAATGAGGTGCTCAAGTGGCTCAAGGACGAAGGACGCTTCCTGTATTTTGATAACCTGGCTATATGGAAGGTCACCGACGTGCCCTTTGCCGAGGCCAAGCGCTTTAAGAAGCGCATTGAACCCGGCGATGCCTTCTATATACGTGAGGCCGGTGTGACAAAGATCAAAGCCATAGACGCCTGAGTTGTGCTTGGAGCGTGCCGGGCGGGCTGGAGCGTGCCTAAGGAACCACCGATTTATTCCCCATTCCGTCATTCTGCGGAAAGCATTGCGAGATCGCAGAATCTATTTAAGCAGGTAGCGCTTGTCTGGATACTGCGATTTGGCTGTGTCAAACGCAGCATGACGGAATAAATAGGTGCTTCCCTAAGTTGTGCTTGGGGCGCGCCGGGGCGTTACTCGACCTGCTCGGCACCCAGATACTCGGCAAGGTAGGGGAGCGAGAACTCTACCTCGCCGCGTTTGGTTGTGCGGATGAGCCCGGCTTCCATCAGGCGCAGACGGTACTGCTGTGCATAATTTGTCGCCTTCTTGAGCCTGGTGGCCGCGTCTGCCACCTTTTTGCTGGGTCGTATCGCTGCCAGCGCCTCAAGGAATGCCACGTCCTGCTTGGAAAGCGGCTTGAGGCAGGGTTTGAAAACCGTGTCGACCAGACTTCTTTGGGCATCATCCAGTGCGAGCGCTACCATTTCATCATCGATAACAGCATCATCGCCAAGGTATGCGAGCAGCCGGTAACCCAATAACTGCAACAGGTAGGGGTAGCCCTGTACCGCGGCAGCCAGGGCCTTAAGTGTCTCTGGTGAAGCCTTCTTGTCAAGCGCCTTGAACGCACGGTAAAAATACGCGCGGGCATCCTCCGCAGCCAGGGCATCAAGGCTGATACGTTGCGCGCGGAGCAGGAAGGTGGACATCTCGTCGTCTGCCAATGAGACAAGTGCCTTGGGCTGGAGCGCAAAGGCTATCGCCACATCCTTTTCCTCGCCGACGAGGTACTGGTAGGCGACAATCAGTTCCCGCAGCTCCTCGCTTGACGCCTGCATGTCATCTATGAGGATAAGGACGCCCTGCTCGTATTTTGCCAGCTCATCGCAGAGCAGGCTAAGTTTGACCTTGAAGCCGTACTGATTGTCGAGCGACTGATTGAAGGTCAGGCCCGCAGAGAAGCCAAGGGCGCTGGCCGCGAGCCCACGCGACTTGTGTCGCTTTCCGGTGGTCAGCAGGGAGCCCTTCATCTGCAAGGTCTGGATGATCTCCGGAAGCATGTTGCTGTGAGGCGTGGCGCGCGCGACAATGAAACCCTGTTCAGCGGCGCGTTCGCCAAACTCCAGGAGCAGGGCGGTTTTGCCCATCCCCTGTAGGCCGGAGATGACCGTGGTACGGCTGGGGTTGCCGGGGGATGTGATGAGCCCCTGCATGAGAGAGGCCAATGCGATGTCCCGTCCCACAAGGCAGGCAGGCCTGACGCCAAACGTAGGAACAAACCAAGCTTTTTGCAAACGTTTCACGCGGAACCTGACCTCCTTGGGGCGGGGCGGAGCGGAACAGCGGCAACCGAGGCGCCGCTATAATCCCACTCCGTCATTCTGCGGCGAGCGAAGCGAGATCGCAGAATCCATTATTTACTATAGCACAGTTGTGTTTTAACAAACGGGCTCATGGTTTAATAAGCACTTGATGATTTTAATGATTTTGCTGTCGGAAAAATGTTGGGAGCAGCCTCGGGTGGACAAGGAATTTGATTTGGTTATACTGCTGCCAGACCCGCACAGGCGGGAGAGATGATAGACTCAGATGAAAGGGAGTACCACCATGGCAGACCAGATTCGCTTGAGCCCCGACCAGATGCGTACACGCGCGAACGAGTATACCTCCGAGGCCAACAAGGTGCAGGACGTCATCCAGAAAATGGACAACTTGCTCAGGAACCTGCAGAGCGAGTGGGAGGGTGCAGCATCGCAGTCGTATGCCGCCAAGTTCGCCGAGCTGCGCCCCGGCTTTGTCAAGAGCAAGGAGCTCATCGACGAGATCGCTGCTGCGCTCAACAAGATGGCAGCCAACTACGAGCAGTTGGATCAGAGCCACGCCTCCTCGCTCAACAATTGATTGCAGGCACCAAACCCGACCATCTGTTGATTTACCAACCCCGGCCGCGCCATGCGGCCGGGAGTCAGGCTGGAGGATAGTATGGCTACTGGCCAGATTAAAAGCAATGTCAGTATTGCGGCGCACCTCACAACCAAGTTGGGAGACGCTGCCGGCAGCAGCACCCTCGTTGGCATCCCAACCGCCATCCAACAGGGCGGCATGGTTGTCAACGGGCAACACCCACGGGTTGATAAGAACTCCGAGAGGGTACACGATGCTCTTATGGCGCTGTTCGTTGCCGATGCTGACCTCGTTATCCATGCTGCCAACCAGTTCAAGGATTTGGACGATCAGCTGAGCAAGACCATTGGCGAACGTTTGGGCGGTCTGGGCGAAGTGCCCTGTACCCGGCCGAGCAATCCCGGGGGTGGTGTTATAGGGGGAGGCATCAAAGGAATTACTGATGCTGTCAATGATGCTGTCAGAAGAGCAGCCGACGCCTCTCTCGATGTGCGTCGACCCGTGGTTGACCTTACCAGGAATCCTGATCGCAGTTATGTTGGTGGCAACGAGCAGGTAGTGAACACGCTGTATGTCGTCAACCAAAACGGCGAGACGGTGGAAGTGCCGGTCTATGCTGATAAGCGGTTGTTCAACAACGATGTCAACAGGGGCGCGGTTCTGCTTGGTCCGCCCAATAACTACCGCAACTGCGCAGACCTGGTGCACAGGTACTATGAGACAAAGTATGGTGTCACGGTGTCAGGTCTTTTTGGTGATGGCTCCGCTGCGACTGCTCCAAATGTCAACCGTGGCAGCATGACGAATGTCAGCAGGCCTGCGGTCGGCGATATTGCTGAGTACAATAACCACTGGGCAATAGTTGTCGGCTATGAGGGTGACAATGTCATCCTTGCCGAGCAGAACTACGGTGACGTTACCTATGGCAACACCACGATGGTCAACAGAAGAGTGCCTCTAAACAATGGTGTTTATTGGCACTATAATCCCTAAATAGCAATAGCCTGTTGCAGCGCGGTGTTGCACTGCGAAGCGGCATATCGATTGATGGATGTGGAAGATGTCTCAGGAAACAAACAAAAGCACCGAGCGCGGCGATGAGCTGCGTAGCAGCCTGCGGGCGGTTGAGGATATTCGTGAGCGGGTGGAGTACGAAGAAAGCCACTTTGTACGCAATGAACTGCGCGCCATGCAGGACTACTGGAAGGGCGACCGCGAGATGCAGGCCGTATTGGCGGAGGTCGAGGAGGAGTCAGACGACTTTCGTCGCACGGTCGATCGCAACGCTGAGCGGGCGCGTGAGTCTCTGCAAGAGGAGATAGCATATCTGGAGGGTTCCGACTCCCCTGATGATGACGACGAGGACACGCCGGAAGGCAGGGAATGACCTATGGCCATGTGGATAAACGTCAATGAGATGAAAGGCCAGCTCAACACCAGCAAGAACAAGATGAGCGCCGTGGGGAATCACTGCTCCAACAGGATAATCCCCGCTTTCACAGCTATTATCGATGACCGTTGCCTGAACGGTAGAGGTTACGATGCTCTGAGAGCACGCTTTGATGCTAAAGACCGTCTGCTTGCCAAGGCTTTCAAGACCTACTGTGATGTCATGAAAAGCACGTTGGAGAACAACGTGGCAAAGATCAACCTTTACTTCCCCGACGGCGGTTACTATAACTCCGATGACATCACCCGCCAGCGGAATGATCTCAATCGCAGGCTCACCAAACGTACAGAGAGTCTTCTCAATTATGTCGCTGACGGGATCGCTGATATTGGGCATAGTCTTAGTTTTGGTATTTCCCCTGACTCGGAGTCTAGCAAGCTGCGCAAGGCGATCAGTGAGCTTGATAAGCGGATGCGGCGTCTGATCGATTACAACAATGCGACCCGTGGACAATTCGACGAGGTTGAATCGCGGCAGAACAACCTCGTCAGAGGAGTGCTTGACTTGGGCAGCACCCGCTATAATTCCACAACCGGCAGCTTTGAGGGCACCCGCAAGGATTTGGGAAACTGGCAGGCCGATCTGGCAGTGGACATCAACACAGCAGCACAGCGCATCAAAGCCATCAATGCCGACACACAGGCTGTCAAGAAGCAGATCGAGGTGAACAAGCAGATCGAGGCTGCCAAGAACAAGTCGTGGTTCCAAAACGTCTGTGACTGGGTCGGCGGAGGCATCTCCTCTTTTGTCGAGCACGCTGGTAGTGCTCTTGAGAACATCTTCACCATCGGCAAGGCCACAACCCTCTTTCTCCTCGATAAAGTCGGCGATGCCATCGGTCTCGTGGAAGATGGAGTAGAGATCATCAAGGCCATTGCAGACAACGGTGTATTTAGTTGGGAGACTCTCAACGCCGTCTGGGGCACAGTTACCGATATTGGAAAGATAGTCGCCAGTCCCGTAGTGCATTTTGCCAGTGTGTTTGTCGAGGAGATACGTATCTGTGTAGAAGCCTACCTTGAGAACCCTGAAGCTTATGGAGACATTGGCGATATGCTCTCGGCCGTCGGGTACGGCGTGACCCATCCCGATAAGCTCATGGATGCTATAATAGAAGGCAATGGTTTTGGGAAGGCTGTCGAAGCATGGCTCTAGGAGGGGACATGCGACTTCAACTTACTGTTGACAGGAGGGGTAGATGAGGTTTCAGCTCACTGCTGACGAGATTCGTTTCATCGATGCGGCGCTCGCACCGTGGCCGTTCTCTATAAAGGAAAGCGGGGATGAGGAGAAACTACAAGCGGTTGCCCGAGGCTTACGGGTTCTGCTTGCACGCGACATGATCATTCCAGTCCCAGGGGAAGGCGAGGAGCGGCTTAATTTCAAGCCCGTGGGAGACTTTGCCGATTTTACGGAAGCCCTTAAAGCGGTGCAGCGGGTCGATGAGCTCAAAATCTTTTCCAAGGAAATGGACGACTACGTACGTCTCGCAGCCATCGTAGAGGCCGAAAGTGAGCAATATCCGCTGTTCTCCCTTACGCCCACAGTTTTTGGGCTTTTTGAGGTTGAACCACAAACCCCAGAGAGCCGCGACAGCCTTATCGCCGCATTTAAGAAGAACCTCGGCATCGAAGACGATTCCGAAGAAAGCCGCAAAAAAGGCTTCGTCAAAACAACCCTGAAAAAGCCGTAACGCACACTCAACTTGAACACCACCATTGCCGGGCAGTCATGCCGCTCCGGTATTTTGGTGGTCTCTGTCTGCACAGCTCGTCACTGTCATGCTGCGTTCGGCTACGCCGAATCGCAGCATCTACGCGAGTATTACCTGCTCGGATGGATCCTGCGATATTGCTTCGCAAGCCGCAGGATGACAAGAGAAACTGTGTGATCCCGTATCATCTGTTGTCTTTTTAAACGACCTTGCGTCCGCCCCGTTCGCGCAGGGATGATCCCGGTATGTTGGTCAAGTTGATAGACGACATCAGGTTTGCCCCGCCCACGCAGGGATGACTTGCCCCTTGAGAGGTGCATGCCACCCATGGGGAGGTTTGCCCCGCCACGCGGGGATGGCCTTGACAGGCGTACACCGTTTTTTAGTGGATTATGTCATCGAGGATGAGCTGGGCTTATCGGATATAAGACCGGGCGAATGGGATGAGCTGAATGTCAAGGTAAGATGCGATGTAGGTGCAGAGGGTGCAATGGGAGAGAAATGTCTTATCGGCAGGATAGGAGAGTACCATGAAGCTTTATTACCCGCTTCTTGCGGGGCACAGGCTTGATACTGAGAATACCAAGCCGACCTGTGTGGTGGAGGATTTGGGCGAGCTCTCGTCCTCAATTGTTGGCATCGTCAAGCTTCCCATCGAGTTGAATTGGACTCCCTCGAACAGGTATGACCTCTCGGATGTTGCAGACAAGATGAGGCTGTATGAGACAGTGCTTGCTGAGGCGTTATCTGAAGGCGATATAAAGAAGTATATCAACAGTCATGATCTGGTGGAGTTTTGGATGCAGCTGCGTCTGCCCAGAAGGGTGCGTTATGCTTGGGAGAGCGTACATCCGATGTTGCATTTAAAGCATTTGAGGTGATAGCTGTGAGTGTTTCTGGATTTGAGGATAAGGTTCTTCGGTTAGTCATGGGTGCCGTTGGTTCATATGGATTTGCCCTCGGTGGCGGACATGGTCTCCGGGCGCATCAGATAGTTGACAGGCAAACACAGGATATCGACGGCTTTGTCGCTTTACTCGACCCCGAGGTCTTTAGGTGGGCTCGATGGTCATGTTCGCTGGTAGCCTCGGAAACTTCCTTACCAACAAATCGGTGCACTGCCGTAAACCTGTGGCCGTAAACCCGTCACACAAACCCCGTCGCACTGTGGGCGTCTATTGTGCTATGATACTATGACAACGAATAGGAATACGATGCCTTGTCTTCTCTATCACGCGGGGGATGTATGTTCAGCTCCTACATCATGTGGTACCTGTTTTTTGCAGGCGCGGGAAGCGGCTCGTATGTTCTTGCGGCATTATTCAGTTATGTCAACAGGTTCTCGCCCCATGCGCACGTACGGGAGTATCTGCAAATAGCCCGCGGTGGCTTCCTCTGCGGGCCGTTGCTCGTGCTGTTCTCGGTGCTGTTCCTTATATTCGACCTCGGTTCGCCCCACAAGGCCTACCTTATCTTTATCGCCCCTACGTTCACCGTCCTGAGTGTTGGGGCCTGGCTCATCCTGCTGTTTGTCACCGGTTCCGCCCTGCTGTTTTTTATCCGACGCACCCTCTCGTTTCGTGTCGCGCGAACGTTTGTGCTTGCGCTGGAGGCGGCCACTTTTTTGTTCGCTTTGGGTGTCATGGGCTACACAGGAGTCTTTATCTCAAGTATGCCGTCGCTGCCCTTTCTCAATTCGCCCGTGGTCATTCCGCTCTTTATCGCCTCGTCGCTTTCGACTGGCGCCGCGGTCATCACACTCTTTGGCTTTCTAAACCAACAGAAAAAATCGATGCTGTTCAGCATGCGCATCATCCCAACACTCGACCTCATCTTCATAGTGGGCGAGACGGTGTTTCTCCTCGCACTGTTTATCATGGCGCTTGCCGGCAGCAGCGAGACGGCGCACGTCTCCGCTCTTGAACTGATAAGCGGAGACGTGGCCCCGCTTTTCTGGGGGCTGGTGGTTGGCAGCGGCCTGATTGTGCCTGGGTGCATCGGGGTGTTTGAGCGGAGGCAGCTGCGTCCTTCGCTGCTCGCCCTCAGCGCGCTGCTTTTGCTTATCGGCGGCCTGGCGCTCAGGTATTGCCT
>JAIRZP010000221.1 GCA_031267175.1 Coriobacteriales bacterium
GAGGTGGCCCCTCAGTTCAAGGCTGCCTGGAAGGCGCTGGACATACGCTACGACGACTTCATTCGCACGACCGAAGCGCGACACATACGGGGCGTACAGAAGTTCTTTGAAGTGCTGCATGACCGGGGCTTTATCTACGAGGATGTGTACGAGGGCTACTACTGCGTGTCGGAGGAGACCTTCTTTTCCGATGAACAGCTTGCTGAGTTTGCCGAGACGCGCGCGGGCGAGGGTCTGCCCAGCACCCAGGATGACGGCAGTCCGCTCTGTCCGGATTGCCATAGGCCGCTGAGTTTTGTGCAGGAGGAGAATCTCTTCTTCAAGCTCAGCGCCTTTGAGCAGCCCCTGCTCGATTACTATGAAGCCAACCCGGACTTTATCCAGCCGGCGATACGCAAGAACGAGGTCGTCTCCTTTGTGAAGAGCGGCCTCAAGGACCTCAGCGTGTCCCGCGCCACCTTTGACTGGGGTGTGCCGATTCCCTTTGCGCCCGGGCACGTGAGCTATGTGTGGGTAGACGCGCTCATCAACTATATTACGGCCGTGGGCTACGGGAGCAGCGACCCCGCCGACCAGGAGATGTTTGCCCGGCGCTGGCCGGCGCAGCTGCACCTCATCGGCAAGGACATCATTCGCTTTCACTGTGTTATCTGGCCTGCGATGCTCATGGCTGCCGGCCTCGCGCTGCCCCAGAAGGTCTTTGCCCACGGCTTTCTGCTTGCCAAGGGTGAGAAGATGTCCAAGTCCAAGGGCAATGCCATGGACCCGCTCGCCCTTGCAAAGACCTTCAGCGTGGACGGCTACCGGTATTACTTCCTCAGCGATGTGCAGTTTGGTTCCGACGGCTCCGTTTCGCTCGAACGCATGCTCCAGGTCTATAACGCGGACCTGGCCAACAGCTGGGGAAACCTCTGCTCGCGCGCACTCAACATGACCGCCAAATACCTGGGGGCCACAACACCGGATCTCTGGGATAAGACCGTGCGTCGGCTTACCGAGGAGAGGGGAAATCCGCTTTCCACACTGGTTGAAGGAGGCTTGCAGAGCCGGTATGCGGCTGCCTTTGCGCGGGAGGACTACTCTGCTGCTCTGGCCGTGGTGATGGAACTCGTGGACGCCGCCAATCTCTATATCGAGCAGAGCGCGCCGTGGAAGCTGGCAAAGGCCGCGGCTGCGGAGGCAGAGGAGGCTGCCGCACAGGGCGAGGATCCGGCCGAGCTTCAGGAAGAGGCGCAAGCCCCCACGCAGGCCGACCACCTGGCCTTCGTGCTCTATAACGTGTTGGAAAGCATGCGCATCGCCGCACTTCTTTTTGCGCCGGTGATGCCCGAGTCCTCCGCCGAAGTCTGGCGACGCCTGGGGCTGGACGGGCTCTTAGCCGTGGACGACCAGGCCGCCGTCTCTCTCTGGGGAGGCCTCCCCGCGGGCCTGGCCACCACCGTAGGCGACCCGCTCTTCATGCGCCTCAGCGAGGACGATCTCTAGAAGATTCGATCGATAAGGAATCGGTCATATCTTCTGGCGTCTCCCACGCCTGCCGCGCACGCAGGGCACGCGCCATTGCCAGGTACGTCTCGGGTTCCAGCGTCTCTCCGCGAGCCAGAGGGTCAATGTCTGCTCCGGCAAGCAGTTCGTCAACACGGCCCTCGCCGAGTTCGTGCCGTGCAAAGTACGCCTGCATCGAGTTGCGGATGGTCTTGCGGCGCTGGAAAAAGGCCGCGTCGGCCAGCAGGCTGGCATCGGCCACCAGGACAGCAGAGGCATTGTCTTCTGCATCGCCTTTTGTTCCCGACAAACCGTCGCCTTGTGTCCTGAGCAGGTTGTCAGAACCGCCTCCCCTTGCCTCGTGTGTCTTGCTAACCTTGCCAACCTCCCCGGTCAGCCCATGCCGCTCCAGGCGGATGACCGCGGAATCCACGCGAGGCTGCGGGTAAAAACTTTGAGGCGACACCTTGAATCGTCCGGCAACGCTGGCAATGAGCCGCAGCTTGACCGTGTAGGCTCCGTAGTCCCTGCCGCCGGGCTCTGCGGCGATACGATCCGCTACCTCGTGCTGCACCATGACGGTGGCGCTCTGGAGGCTCGGCAAGGCCTGAAAGTATGCCAGGAGTATGGTTGCCGCCGCACCGTAGGGGAGGTTTGCCACGAGAGCGAGGGGCGCGAGCTCTTGCAGACGGGCAACTATCTGAGGCGCCAGGGCATCTCCGCACAGCAGCTGCACCGTGGGATAGCGTGCGGCAAGCCCCGCACACAGATCCGCGTCCAGCTCTACCGCGATAAGCTCTGCCCCCTGGGCAAGCAGGGCCTCCGTGAGCGTACCAATGCCGGGCCCAACCTCCACAATGCGGCTTTCGGGCTCAACCACAGCCAGGCGGAGGATCTTGCCCACAATGCCGTCGTCCACGAGAAAATGCTGGCCCAGACGCTTTTTGGCGGAGAGCCCAAGCTCATCCAGGCGCTGCTGCGTGGCTCGCGCGCTGGCCAGTGAGGAATACCGTGTCATTCTTTCAGGGAGGTAGGGGCCGTATCTGTGAGAGCGTCACCCTTTGAGGCTTCGCTCGCCGGCCTGGCCCTGGCTGGGGAGGCAGCATCCGTATCTGCCGAGGCATCTTCCGTCACAGCAGCCACGGCTTCTTCGATAACCGCGTCGAGCTCGGCCTGCTTAGCCTGGGACGGCCGGGCCGCCTGACCAGACTTGGCCGCGCGGGCCGTTTGTTTGAGGGCCTCAAACTCCGAATCAACCTGGTTTACTATCGGGGCGTGCCCGTCCTCAAACCCAAAGCCCTCCGAGGCCGCGCTGGTGCTATGAGGGGCTGCCGTCGGCCCGTCGGCCCTGAGCTCGGCTATCTCTGCCTCTACTTGCTGGAGCTCCGCCTGAAGCTCCTGTTTGACCATGGACTTGGTCACGAAGCGGGCAAAGGCCCCTCCGGCCGCCACGGCACGTTGCGTGAACTCCCGCTGTGTAGCCGCCGCCTTACGGAGATGGGCAAGCTCGCCAAAGGCAATGCTCTCCGCCTCCTCCGCGCTTGGCAGGGGAGCCACGTCCTGTGCGTGCCTGAAGCCAACAAAGTTCTGCACCTTCTCCACGGTAAACCCGGCCACGGCCAGGGCACTCCGCGCGATGGTCACGAGGGGTTCGTAGCCATGCGCGTCCCCGCCTCCCCCCAGGATGAAGATCTGCGCCGGACGCTTGGCGAGCGGTTCCTCGCCGAGGACATATCTGCGGGCCCAGAACGGCTGCATACGGTCAAACAGCGCCTTGAGTTGCGCCGGCGGTCCGGCAAAGAAGAGGGGAGAGACTATGGCCAGGGCATCGGCATAGGCCAGGGCCTCCAAAAGCTCGGCATAGTCATCGGCGGTGTAGCGCTCAGAGCCCTCCTCGGCGAGGATACAGCGCCCGGTTTTTTCGCACCACCCGCAGCCGATACAAGGGGCTATATGCTTCTCAGACAGGAGGAACCTGCGACACCGCGCTCCCGTATCGCGTATGCCCTGTTCGAGAAGCGCAAGCAGGGCCTCGCTCGTGTGAGCACGCGGCGAGCCGCAGATCAAGAGTATTTCCACCTGTTGTTTGGACATGATAGTTCATTATACGTTACCGCTCGCATCCGTGTCTCCTCAAAACGTAGCGGGCCAGAGTCACCCGATATCCTCCAACTTGAAGGGTGTTTCCTGATACACGGCATAGTTGAGCCAGTTGGCAAAGAACTGGTGCGCATAGGTGCGCCAATGGATGACGGGAGGCTTTGACGGGTCGTTCTGAGGGTAGTAGTGCAGGGGCACCGCAATCTCGAGCCCCGCATCGATATCTCGCCGGTATTCTCTGTCCAGCGTGTCGATGTCGTATTCCAGATGCCCGGTTACAAAGACCTGCCGCCTGTCCGGTGAGACTGATATAACCGCACCGGTCTCAGGAGACCCCGCCAGAACGGCAAGCCCGGCAGCCTCGACGTCCTCCTGGCGGGCGGTGGCATACCGGCTCTGAGGCACAGAGAAGGGGTCGTCCAAGCCGAGCAGCAGCTGGTCAGAGGGCACATAGCGCTGCGTGGGGTAGATGCCGAAGAGCTTCTCATCCAGCAGATGCTTCTCCACGCCATGAAAATACCACAGGCCCGCGTTGGCTCCCCAACAGATGAAAAGGCTCTGATACACAGAGCTGCGCGACCACTCAAAGAGCGCCGTAAGCTCTTCCCAGTAATCAACATCCTCAAAGGGCAGCGATTCTACGGGAGCGCCGGTGACGATGAGCCCGTCAAAACGGCGGCCGCTGGCCCGCACCTCGGGCGAGTCCACGTAGAAGGTCTCCATATGATTGGCCGTGGTGTTCTTGGAGCTGTGCGCGGCCATGGAGATAAGGTAGACGTGCACCTGCAACGGGGTGTTGGAAAGTAGGCGCAGCAGCTGTGTCTCGGTGTCCACCTTCGTGGGCATGAGGTTGACGATGGCAATCTCCAGAGGGCGGATGTCCTGGCGGGCCGCGCGCTCTTCGGTCATCAAGAACACACTCTCTTCACGCAGTATATCGATGGCTGGCAAGCCGTTGGGCACATTAACAGGCATAACTCCTCCCTCTCTTTCCGTAGTTCGTTGGCTTGGAGATTGTATCACCCTGCTGAGACCTGCGCACGCCTTGTGGCTCCACTTGGTCTCAACGGACAGAAATGGTATTGTACCAGTATGGAAGCGACCACAGGAGAGCAGGTTTGAGAACGTGAGAACAGGCACATCAGCGGCAAGCAAGGTGGCCTCGGGAGAAGCGCCCGAACAGGTCTTTTTTGATGCGGAGCTGCGCGACGCCAAGCACCGGGTGGTTGGGGCACCCGCCTTTGCTGCTGGCGTGCAGATAGCCGACACGCATGCGCATCTGGACATGCTGCATTATCCGGGGCTGGCCCTGGCGCGCGCGGCCGCGCACCAGGTCAGCTTTGTGGTCTCG
>JAIRZP010000232.1 GCA_031267175.1 Coriobacteriales bacterium
TCTGGCCTTTTACGGGCAGTTCTTCGGACGGCAGGGTCAGCTTGTCGGCTATCCAGCGGATGTTGCCCGGGTCAAGCACCGCTGTGCGGTCAAAGCGCGAGTCGGCCGTAAAGCGCACCGTGAGCTCGTAGACGTTCAAGGTCTCATCCGGCAGGGCGCGGCGCAGATAACTGGCCCGTACCCCGAGCCAGGCCGCGCCGTGGGGAACCTCGCTGGCGGTGGTAAGGGTCATGCCCCAGTCGAGGGCCAATACCTCATGCTCCCCTGTCTTCTGCACCCTGCTGATGTTTTTGACGCCGGAGACCTTGATGCTGGCCAGCGTGCTGGGGGCTCGAACCAGCTCGGCGGAGGGAGCAATCTGCATGATTCTGCCCTCATCAACCACGGCGATTGAGTCACAGAAATGAAAGGCCTCGTCGATGTCATGGGAGACATAGAGCACCGTGCCCTCAAAGCGCTCGAAGAGTTCAATGAGGCCCTCTTCGAGGTCGGCCTTGAGGTGTGCGTCAAGCGCCGAGAAGGGCTCGTCGAGCATGAGGATGCTCGGCCCGGCGGCCAGCATTCGGGCCAGGGCCACCCGCTGTTGCTGGCCGCCGGACAGCCGCGCCGGATACCGCGAGCCATAGCCCCTGAGCTTGAAGCGCTCCAGCTGGGCGCTCACCTGCGCGTGCACCTCGTCCTTGCTCATGCTCCGAGGCAGCCCGGCAGAGATATTCTGGGCCACGGTGAGATTGGGAAAGAGCTTGTAGTCCTGAAAGAGCAGGGCCGTCTTGCGCCACTGCGGTTTGAGGTTGATACGCGCCGAAGAATCAAAGAACACCTCGCCGTTGACCACGATGCGTCCCTCGTCGGGAGTGACGAGCCCGGCAATGCAGCGCATCGTCAAGCTCTTGCCGCAGCCGGAGGCACCGAGGAAGCCCAGGGTCATATCTCCCGTTGCAAAGGCAACATCAAGGCTGAAGCTGGGATAGCGTTTTTTGATGGCGACCTCGATGCTCACGTGCCTCTCCCCTCGTCCTTCTCACTCTTCTCACTCTTCACATCCCTCACATACTTCTCTTCCTTCACATCCTTCTCATCCCGCTCTTCCCTTTCCCCCTTTGTCCCTGTGCCGAGGCGGAACTTCTGCGTATGACGCGCGTAGAGGTTGATGAAGAGGATGACGACGAACGAGATGAGGATGACCACGAACACCCAGAAGGTCGCCACGTCGCTGCGCCCGCCCATCCATTGAAAGTAGATGGCTATGGGCATGGTCTGCGTGACGCCGGCATAGTTGCCCGCCACAAACAACGTGGCCCCAAACTCGCCCATGGCCCGCGCAAAGGCCAGGACCGTGCCGGCGGCGATGGAGGGCCAGGCCAATGGCAGCATCAGCTTGAAGAAGATGCGCCCCTCTCCCCAACCGAGCGTGCGGGCAGCGTCGAGCATGTTGGCATCCTGGGCCTCAAAGGCACCACGCGCCGTGCGGTACAGCAGCGGAAACGACACCACCGTGGCCGCTATCACCGCCGCGGGCCACGAAAACACCAGCTCTATGCCGTGGTCGATAAGCCAACGGCCAACATCCGTCGAATTGCCAAACACCACCAGGAGTAGAAAACCAATGACCGTAGGAGGCAGCACCATGGGGATGGTAAAGACGGCATCCAGCACATCCTTGACGTGCTCAGAGGCCTTGAGAGAGAGCCGCGCGGCTGCGAGCCCCAGCACAAACACAAAGATCATGGCTGTGAGCGAAGTGCGGAGACTCACCCAGAAGGGCCGGTAGTCCATGTTGGTGAGGAAGTTCGTGAAGGCATCCCAGCCTTCTGGAGCGGCTTGGATGGCGAGCGTGTCTGCCGGCACCAGCATACCCGTCTCCACAAACAAAGCCTGCTTGCTTATGTCCGGAGCGGGACGGGCATCGGGCTCAGCCGTAATCGTTGCGTAGTAGTAGCCTGGCTCCAGCTCAACGCCAAAGTGAATGAGGCAGCTTTCGTGGGCAACCGAGTCCGAGCTGGTAAACACCGCCGGCAGATCCAGCTGTTTAAGGGTGAGGCCCCCGTCGGCGTTGGCCTCATCAAGCGCAAAGAGCAGTGCCAGCAAGTTTTCCTGAGCAGCGGTGTCCTCGGTAAAGTCCAGGCCAAAGGAGGCGCTTGTCTCCCGGGGGAGGTAGATGAGCAGCTCGTCTTCAAGGGCTACCGCCGCAAAGGCCGCCTGCCCTGCCAGCGGATAGCGATAGCCTCGATCCTCACCTTCATACGCGCGCGCGGTGCCCTTGTTGTTGCGGGCAAAGTCGTCCACGGCAAAACTGACGCCCTCAAGCGCCGCGGCGGTACCGCTGGCATCGAGGCTTATCTCCCCGGCCGCCAGTGCGGAAACAGGCATGAACAGCATGGTGCCCATCAAAACGATGAGCACCATGACGGTTCGTACTATCACTCTCAACCGGTTACGCATCTCTTGTGGCATTATAGTCCACTTGAGGCTGCCCTGACGTGAGGCTGCTGCCGCATACGCTATTCCGGTAGCGCGCTTTTAGCGCTACGGCTTCCCACTGCCATCCTGGGCGGAGCACACGGGCGCTTTGCTTACCGTGACAGCGGAAAGACCAGCAGGCGATTAAGACGCGGCTACCTCAAAGCCATACTGCGCCCAGATCCTCAGGGCATCCGGGTTCGTGAGGCAGAACTCGAGGAAGCGGTCAGCCTCGCTGGCATTGGCCGAGCCGGCAACCACAGCACCCGGATAGACGATATTCTTGTGGGTGTCGGCCGGTACAACAAAGGCCTGCTCGATGTCGTCATAGCGATACAGGTCGCTGGTGTAGACAAAACCTATCTGGGCGTCTCCCGTGGCGACCGTCTTGGCTACATTGCCCACGCTGGACTGGATGACGACCTTGTCAGCAAAGCCCTCGAGGTACTCGCCGCCCTTGCCGGAATCGGTAGAATACAGGCCTATGGTGAAGAGGCTCTGGTTGGCATAGGAGCCGGCGGGCACGGCGTCCGCGTCGCCGATGGCCACCTTGCTGATGGCACTGCCATTGACATCCGTGAGGGCGCTGATGGTCACATCAGAACCGGCCTGCTTGACGATGATAAGGTCGTTTTGGAACATATTGCTGCGCGTGGCCTCGTCGATGTTGCCATTCTCAACGGCGGTATCCATTGTGGCAGAGGAAGCAGTGATGAGGATGTCTGCCGGAGCACCACCCTGCAGCTCGGTGACGAGGTCGCCGGAGCCCTTGAACTGGCTGTCGGCAAAGCTGACATTGGGGTTCTCTGAGGTGTAGAGGGCCTGCACCTCTGGGAGGGCCCTCTCGAGCGAGTTGGCTGCAAAGATCTGCAGTTCAACGGCGGCGGCGGCAGGCTCAGCCCCACTGGACGCGGAACCGCTCGACGCCGTGCCACTGTCCGGAGCCGGTGTGTTGCCACCACAGGCCGCGAGGCCGAGCGCCGTGGAAGCAATCAATACCACACTCAGCAACAATGCGACGAACCTGCCGGTAGAGCGCTTGCCTTCTTTCTTGACTTGGAACATACTCTTCTCCTTTTCTCGTTGTACCAGAAGCAGCGTGGAGTTCCTCCAGCCCTGCTTCCAGCTGAATAACCTGGTAAGTATAGCAGTTCACTTTTGCCCGTCTTGCCGCAGGTGCTCAGTGCAGGGGTGACCGGTGTGTGAGCCTGCAGCTGAGCAGCCTCAAAAGTGGGTAGATACAAGCGGACGTCAAGGAGGGTTATCCCTATGATGCCGCGTATGGTCATCCCCATAAGTGCTATAGTGTTGGCAGGCTTTCTCCATGGACAGGGAAGCCGCTGGCAGGGTACGTGCTGACAGGGCGACCGCGTAATACCACAGAGGAAGCACAGAAGAAGAAGGACCCCCCAAAAGTTGCCGGGAGGCAGCGAAGATTGCGTTAAAAGGAGAGAAATGGAAAAACTGGATAGAAGATCGTTTTTGAAAGGTGCCGCCGTCAGCGCGGTAGGAGTCGGAGCAACAGCGGCGATAACGGGCTGTACGCCCTCAGGCAACTCGCCTGCTCCGGAAAGCGGCAGCGCGCCGGCAGCAGCCAGCGTTAATACCGCGGGCCAGCAGTGGGCGTTTGAGGTTCCCCCGGCGGCCATCGACGAGAGCGCGATTGTCGCCACAGAGGAGGCCGATGTCATCGTCGTGGGTGCTGGTATGTCCGGACTCGTGAGCGCCACCTCGTGCCTGGAGCATGGCCTCAGCGTTATCCTTGTTACCGCGTCTGAGGGAGCTATCAGCCGCGGCGGTTCCAACCATGGTATCAACACGACTATCACGCAGGCCATGGGCATTCCCAAGTACAGCCCCGAGCCGTTCTATCGTACCCAGTACCTGGCCAACGGCGGCAATTTTCTGCCGGCGCTCTGGTACAAGTTCTACAACAACAGCACCGAGGCCATGAACTGGCTTGTGGACATTGCCGCCAAGGCCGGCATCAAGTGCACGATCGAGAGTGGCCCGGAGTATACCGTGGAAGACCCCATGTTCACGCCGGGTGCTGCCCACGCTTTTTATGTAGAGGACAGCGAACTTGAGGGCGGTATTGGTGGCGGGGAGCCGCACATCGCAGCCGAGCTGGCACGGTATATCGTGGATGACCTGGGCGGCACTATCGTCTGGAAGACAAAGGCCGAGCAGCTCATAAAGGAAGGTGGACGGGTCAGCTCCGTTGTCGCCTCCGACATGGCCTCCGGCGAGTATACGCGCTACACCGGCTCCAGGGCCGTCATTCTTGCGACCGGCGACTTCAGCCACGACAGGGATATGATTACCAAGTACTGCCCGGAAGCCCTGCCGATACTCTGGGAACTCGAGAACGAGGTCAACTATGACGCGTCCATGCAGGTGGGAGGCCTTATGCCCGGCGATGGCCACAAGATGGCTCTCTGGGCTGGTGCCGCCTGGCAGCAGGCCCCCAATGTCCTCATGCTGGGACGCCCCAATCTCCCGGCCGACCAGCCCTACACCTCGCATACCGGCTTAATGGTGGATGCCCATGGTCAGCGTTTCATGAATGAGGACGTGCTCGGTGGCATTGCCTGCGCTACCATCATGAATCTGCCGCAGATCACTGCCTGGTGCATCTGGGGCACCAATCGTGCGGCCGACGGCGCGCCCTGGGGCAAGCCCAACTACGTGCACGGTACCTACTTTGCCTCTCCCGAGGAGTTCATTAAGACCTGGGACGAGGATGCCTATGGCTTTGGCGTCATCAAGAACGAAAGCCTGCAGGGCCTCATCGCCGACCTTGGTCTGCCCGCAGAGACCATCGACACCGTCAACCGGTATAACGAGCTCTGTGCTTCCGGCGTGGACGAGGACTACTACAAAAAGCCGGAGAAGATGATAGGCGTTAACGATGGCCCCTTCTACGGCTGCCCCTTCAGCCCGATGTTCCTGACCAGTCTGGGCGGCATCCGCGCCAACAGGCACAACCAGGCTCTGGACGCCGAAGACACCCCCGTTGAAGGACTCTATGTGGTGGGAAGCGTCATGGGCAACTTCTATTCCAGCGTGTACACCTTTGCCATGGAGGGTATCAACTAC
>JAIRZP010000248.1 GCA_031267175.1 Coriobacteriales bacterium
TATCCGGGCGGCATTGCGGGAGAGGACATTCCGCTCTGCGCGCGCATCACGGCCATTGCCGATGTGTTTGACGCGCTCACCTCGACCCGCCCGTATAAACGGGCATTCAGCGCGCAGGAAGCCTTTGCTATTATTTACGGAGATTCCGGCACGCATTTTGACCCGTATCTCGTGGAGGTCCTCAAACGCCACGAACCTGAGTTTACGGCAATAGCAACGTCCATGCAGGATCCCACAGTAGTGGTGAGGCAAACGTAAGAAGGAGTTGCGTTGTGCCAGGGCACAGGTCATGTGTCAGGGTACCATGCAACAGGATCCCTGGTTATACTCTCAGAGAGAGGGAGGCTTGATGTCTGATACAGCAACAGCACAGGTACTGAAGGAGACCACTATTGTGGGCTTGGATATTCCGGACGCGCTCGCACGCATGGGCAATAATCCCAAGCTCTATATGCGCATTATCCATTCTTTTATCACCAATATACCGGGCACTCTGGACGATCTGGCCACCAGCACGATTACCGCGGACACCCTGCCAGACTATGCCATACGCATTCACGGTGCCAAGGGTTCCTGCTACGGTATTGGGGCCAATGTCGTAGGTGACGAGGCCAAGGCGCTGGAAATGGCCGCAAAGGCCAACGACTTGGAGACCTGCCTGCGAGACAATGATGCCTTCATCGCCCACACGCAGGAGCTTATCGGGCAGTTGCAGGATCTGGAGGCCAGGACAGAAGTGGCTGAGGGTGGCGGCCAGGCCGAGGCAGCTGCGCCGGATGCTTCCAAACTGGCAGCGCTCTTAACCGCAACCCAGGGCTTTGATATTGACCAGATGAATACGCTCGTAGAGGAGCTCAACGCCGTACACTATGCTCGTGGTGGCGAAGTAATCACCAGGATCAAGGATAGCTTCGACGCTTTTGACTACCAGACCATAGAAGAGCTGATAGCCGCCTATCTGGGAGCGATAGATTAGCCCCAGGCGGATAAGCCACAGGCAGGAATGCTCCCGCCACAGGCACCCGCAGAAACCCATCATTTGCCAAAACAGTTACTCCTATGAGAAAATGGGCAGCATAAAACGATTACGGTCTTACCCGTGCTGGCACCTACTGAACACGGGGGAGCATATACGGCACACGGCATAACAAACGCAGCTCGAACGCAGTAGAAAAGGCAGCATAATGGAGTTTCTCAAAGTCTCATCCAAGTCTTCTCCCTCCTCGGTGGCCGGTGCTATCGCCGGCATGGTCAAGGACGGTGTGCACGTGGAGATTCAAAGCGTTGGTGCCGGAGCGGTCAATCAGGCGGTTAAGGCCATAGCCATCGCCCGGGGCTTTCTTTCTCCCATAGGTATTGAGATCGTCTGCGTGCCCGCCTTTGCCGACATCAACATCGACGGCGAGATCCGCACAGCGATACGAATTGTCGTAGAGCCGCGGTTCGTGCGTGGTGCTAACCCTGTCGAGATCGACCAACGTATGCAGTTTGACGCACAGCAGATTCAGCCCAGCTTTTCTCAATGAGCAAGAAAAAGGCATGCCCTTTACCTCAAAACAGCGCGGCCCCTGCTGACGCTGACCCTGCAAGCGCAGCCCCTGCAAGCGTGATTCCCTCAAGCGTTGCCCCAGCTGCCCCCGCTGCCTTGCATAACGGCGAGCGGAAGCACAGCAGGCTTCTGGGCAGGAGCTACTTCATCCGCACCTTTGGCTGCCAGATGAATAAGAGCGATTCTGAGCGGGTCGCCGGCATGTTGGATGCTCTGGGGGCGGAGCCGGCTCTGCGCCAGGAAGACGCCGACCTTATCGTATTCATGACCTGCTGCGTGCGGGAGGCTGCCGACGAGCGCCTCTACGGACAGGTCGCGTCGCTTAAGAACTCCGGGGCGCTCGTGGCTGTGGGCGGCTGCATCGGCCAGCGGGATGCCGCGGAACTCGCCCGAAAGATGCCGCATATAGGCGTGGTGTTTGGCACACACAACATCGCCAGTCTGCCGGGGCTTATCGAGGAGGCGCTGGAGAGCAAGGCTCCCGTGGTGGAGGTTATCAGCAATAAGGCCGCCGCCGCAAATGAGCAACCGGCACCAGACCTGGCACTGCCTGCTCGTCGCGAGCAGACCTGGCATGCGTGGCTCCCCATCATCGCTGGCTGCAACAACTTCTGCTCCTACTGCGTGGTGCCTCACGTGCGAGGCCGCGAGCGAAGCCAGCCCTTTGAAGCCCTCGTAGATGAGGCCCAGCGTCTGGTGGCAGACGGCGTGCGCGAGATTACGCTGTTGGGCCAGAACGTCAATTCCTATGGGCGCGACCTCTACGGCCAACCTCGCTTTGCCGAGCTGCTCTACGCGCTGGGCGAGGTGGGCATCGAGCGTCTGCGCTTTGCCACCTCTCACCCCAAGGATCTCTTTCCACTGACCATACAGGCCTTCGCTGACGTGCCGGCCCTCATGCCCGCGCTCCATCTACCGGCGCAAAGTGGCTCGAACCGCATACTCAAGCTGATGAACCGCAGATACACGGCCGAGCAGTACCTGGGCCTGGTAGAGCAGGTGCGCGCCGCCTGCAAAACAGCCGGTAAGGAGCCGGTAGCCTTTTCCACAGACATCATCGTGGGCTATCCGGGAGAGACGGCAGAGGATTTTGAACAGACGCTGGCCCTGGTACGCGCGGTGGGCTACGCCCAGGCCTTCACCTTTCTGTATTCCCCTCGAGAGGGCACCCCGGCGGCCTCACTCCCGGATACGACACCGCGTGAAGATATTCAGGAACGCTTTGACCAGCTGGTGGAAGCGGTACAGCAGAGCGCCTGGTGCTTCAACCAGCACTTTCTCGCCACCGAGCTGCCCGTACTCTTTGAAGGGGCCTCCAAACGGGACGCGCGCCAGCTCGCCGGACGTGGCCCAGGTAATCAGACCGTGCACGTGCCGCTACCGGACGGCGCAGAGGCCTCCGATGTTGCCGGACGCATCCTGCCGGTACAGATAACCGAGGCCAGAACATGGTATCTCAGCGGCAGCCTGTCATAGCGGTCGTAGGGCCCACGGCCACCGGCAAGTCCGCCCTCGCTGAGGCTCTGGCCGTGCGGCTTGACGGCGAGATACTGAGCGCGGACTCCATGCAGGTGTACAAGGGCATGGACATCGGCACGGCAAAGGTGCCTCTGGCGCAGCGTCGCGTTGCCTATCATTGCATAGATCTGGTAGCGCCGGGCGA
>JAIRZP010000209.1 GCA_031267175.1 Coriobacteriales bacterium
TTGCCGGAGGGGGTGTCCAGGGGGTTGTTTTCCGGGTCAGCGTAAAAGTCATACAGCCCGGCAGGGATCTCGGCCCAATCCTCACGAAACTCAGGAATGTAATAGCCACGCTTCTTGAACTCCTCAAAGGAGATCTCCTGGCTGATGGCAGATTTGGAGAAGTTGTACTCCAGCCACTCCTCTACATCCATCCCCTGCGTGAGTATGTCCACGATGTCCTCACCAAAGGACGCACCGACCCGCTGCGCAATCTCATAGTCGCTCAGAGACTCACCGACCGTATCACCTGCGGCGTCCTGAATGGCGCAGGACTGCACGGAATCACCCTGAGAGCAACCCACATCGTCCATCTCCTCCAAGCACGTGCTGACCGGGAGGATCAGATCGGCAAAGAGGGAGTCGTTTTCAATCCATTGGTGATTCGTGATGAAGCACTGCACTTCTGGTGAGCGCATGGCATCCTGAAAGAAAAAACCGCCGTTCCAACATCCCTGATTGCAGGGCTTCTCCGACCAGAGCATATGAATCGGGGCACCTCCGTCCTCCTCGGGCACGGGATACTGATTCCTGTCGAACTGCTCGTCGGCCAGGGCGTAGATGATCTGTGGACTCCCCCACCATTCAATCTCGCCGGAAACGATGGCATGGTGCGTCATCGTCCGGGGAATCTGCTGGTCTTTGGGGACAAACTGCTGGGCCCGCTGGCCGAGAATGGGCGGCTGGGGGTCGGACCCGGGGAGCCACTTGGGCCAGGCGATGGTCCAACTCATCAGGTGAATCTGGTGAATGCCCGGTTTGCCAACGCCCTGCATGCAGAGCTTGTAGACCTCTGTGCGCGCTGGTTCATGACTGTAAGGCCCACGCACCGATGTGGCACAGTAATGGCCAATCGAGGTAGTCTTCTTTGCCCATTTGCGGGCGAGCGCCTTAATCGTCCATTCCGGGATGCCGCATTTTTCGCTTGCCCACGCGGGGGTTTTGGCCACGCCGTCTGCACCCTTACCAAGAATGTAATCAAAAATCGGTTCAGCGTTGATGACGTGGGTGTCCATATAGGCTTTGTCATAGCTGCCTTCGGTGAGCCACACGTAGAGGATGGCATAATCCAGCGCCACATCGGTATTGGGGAGGATGGGAATCCACTTCATCTGGTCGTGGCAGACGCTGGTATAGTTGCAGAACGGGTCGATGACGATAAAATCCTTGCCCTGATCCAGCCAGAAACGCACGATGGTACTCCAGTATTGACTGGCATAGTTTTGCGTGGTCTCCCAATCGCCGGATTGCAGGACGATCATCTCGGTGTTGTCGGAGACATCCTTGATAATGTTCTGACAGGGGGCGGCCATTCCCAGGCCCATATACACGCCGGGGCCCCAGATGTGCTTTGAGCCCCAATACCAGCCTTCAACAGAGTCCGGTGTGCGCACCTCACGGGTGAAGTTGCCATTAACGGCGTCAAGCAGGTTGGAATGCCAGCCGCCGCCGGAGTGGATGTCTTTGGACTCCTTGTGGCCGTCTTCGCCAATACACATAATCGAGTTGGCACCATAGTGCTCGGTCAGCCGCTTGATCTCACCGACGATGATCTCGCTGGCCTCATCCCAACTGATGCGCTTGTACTTGCTTTTCCCACGGTTCTGGGCGTTGATCCTTGCGGGGTCTCCGCCGGGTTCCCAGTCAATGCGCTTCAGCGGGTACTGCACGCGATTCTTGGAATACACGCGCTTCTTGTAACCATAGGCGTAGAAGGGTGGGTTGGCCTTTTCTCCCGGTTCGAGAAGCAGATCATCGGACTTGATCTCCCAGAATCGGGTCTTGAGCTCCTCATCTGTGTATTGTTCGCGCCAATGCAACGGGCGGATGCGGATAATTTTGCCATCCTCACTGTCGATGTGAGCAAGCGAACCTCCGGTTCCACCGGACGAAATGCCGCGTATCACGGTCTTTCTGTTCATAGCCACGCGCTGCCTCCTATCTGTTGTGCCGTAGCTGTCTTGGCCGCCTGGTTCCCTAACCGGCGACGGCTTCGAGTTCGGCCTCCAGCTCAGCCAGCTTCTCATCAGAGATGTCCACCTGGGGGAACGAACAGCACTTTCGCAGCGTCATGCCATAGGCGATCTTGATGGTGGGGCTGTCCAGGTCGACCGGGAAGTACTTCTGCAAGACTGCCTTGGCCTCCGGGTTCTTAACGATGTCCTTCAATTTGGAATCCATACTCAGTGCCATGATCCTCTCCTTTCTGAGAATGCTTCAGAATCGGGCTTTTCCGAGCCGACTCTTTTGCCTTGGGCCTCCTTGCCCAGATAAAGAAGATGGTAACCAAGGGAGAGCGGAGCCTTAAACCCACTAACGGGCACAAAGGGAGAAACGAATGGCTCTTCGCAGGGTAACTATCGGGTATGAGGGGAGGTAAGGTAGCTTATCAGCCTATGAGTCCGGAGCGCAGGGCGAACATGGCGGCCTGTGTGCGGTTTTTCAGTCTCAGGCGTGAGGTGATGGAGTTCAGCTGCTTTTTTACCGTGCTCTCGCTGACGTAGAGCCGCGCGCCGATCTCCTTATTGGAAAGGCCCAGAGCCACCAGGCGCAGTATTTTCTTTTCGTGGTCGGTGAGCAGGGAGAGGGCGCGCTCTGCTTCGCTGCCGGCTGCTGCCGCAATCATCTGCTGACGCCGGACCACATCAAGCAGCAGAGCCGCGACCTCTTCAGACAGCGCGGCATGGCCGGCTACGACGGCCTGCAGCCGGTTATGCAGCTGTCGGGTATGGATGTTCTTGAGCAGGTAGCCACGCACGTTGGCGTGCACGGCGGCCAGAACCTTCTCGGTGTTGGCGTAGAGCGAGAGCATCACGACAAGAATCTGCGGATACTCGCCGGTGATGATTCGCGCCGCCTCAATGCCATCCATGACGGGCAGGGCCACATCCATGATAACCAGATCAGGCTGATGCTTACGGCAGAACTCAACGGCCTCCAGGCCGTTCTTTGCCTCGCCGACGACCTCGAAATCGTGCCATTTGGCAACGAGCTCACTGAGACCCTCGCGATAGAGCGCCTGTTCATCCGCAATTAACACCGTCGTCTTGTTGGCCATAGTCACTCCCGCTTGTGCCAGAGGATCGAATTAATAATGGAGGGGCAGATCAAAACTCACCGAGGTACCTTCGCCGGGCGTCGAGACCAAAAGCAGTCTGCCTCCGACCTTGCTGGCCCGTGCCTTCATGGCAAGGATTCCATGGTTCATGAGCCTTTCTCCCTTGGTGTCAAAACCACAGCCGTTGTCTTCGATGCTCATCTGTAAGACGCCGAGCTGTTCCTTTATCTCTACGAACACCTGCGAGGCACCGGCATGCCTGACAACGTTTGCCAGGGCCTCGTTTAAGATGTGCATGACCTGGTCGCGAATCCTACCGGTCGCAAGGACGCCGAGCTCAGGACTGGTGAGACTGCATGCTATTCCCCACATTTCCGTAAAGCGTTCGAGGAAGTCGCGCACCTCGCACACAATGTCCGTGACTTCTGCATCAGAACGCTGCAACGTGGCGAGCTCCTGGCTGGTCAGCTTGTAGAGCTCAAGGCTTGCCGCATACAGGCGCTCAAGTCCGCTCTTCAACGAGTCTGAATCGCCGGAGTCGAGCGATTCCAGGGCCTTATCGGCCTCGAGCATGACAACGCTGGTAGGCTGGAGGGTGTTCTCGTTTATCTGCGTGGCAAGAGAGCTCACCTCATCGAGGATGCGCAGATGGACCAGGCGCTCCGAGAGACTGACCGCACTCACCACCACACCAAGAATGCGGCCAAAACCCTTCAGTGTTTCGAGCGTGTCGTCTGTGTACTGCCCGTCGCGGTAGATGAAATCAGCAATGCCCAAAAGGCTCCCGTCGGCAAGCAGAGGAACGGTAACCGCGTACCGGTAACCCAGCTCAACAGCGCCGTCGAACGTAACATCCTGTTCATTGGGATGGGCAAAATCAACAAAAATCGGCTCGTGCGTCCTGATCAATTCCGGCAGGCGCCCCATGCTCAGGGGAAGCGATCTGAGCTTGTCAGAGATGATTGACGAAGCCGTGCCCGAAGAAGCACAGCCGATCATTCCGTTGCCGGCGGGGGTGAGGAGCCGGATACTCGCCGTATCGCAGCCCAGCACCTGCACCAGCGCGTCGGCCATGGAGTCGTAGGTCTCATGCGGATCCGTCGACCACTGTACGCTCTCAAAGAACTCCGCAACGATCTGCACGGACCCGCCCGCAGCACGGTCAGTAGCACTGCCGTCTGTTGCCACAGCATTCAAAGCAACCACCTTTCGAAGCCGGAAAGCAAAGTAAGCATACCATTATCCGATAGTTACACAGAATGAGCAAACTGGGTTAAAGTGCTAGACTGATGTGAGATTTTTATCGGGATAGGAACAGGTCAGAAGCAACGAATTTTGCCGCTTTGGGCGCTTGCGTATGAAGTGTATACTGGATTTATTAGCTATTCCAGGTGATTTTTACAGAGGATGAGCAGCGATGGCATCGCTGAACTTTACAACAATGAGTAATAGTAGAGCAGACGAATCCAATCCAGGAGAATGATATGCAAGACGAATACAGCATAGATACTGTGGCGTTGCGGGAGATGCTACAGGCACAGCGCAGAACGCAGATGAAGGGCGGCATCTACCACTACAACCAGATTGACTTCGCCTACAACTCCAACCGCATTGAAGGCAGCAGGCTCACACACGAGCAAACGCGCTATATTTTCGAGACCAAAACTGTTGAAGGCATGGCACCCGTCAACGATGTCATTGAGATGGTCAACAGCTTCAGGCTGTTCGACCAGATGCTGGACAAACTGGATACGCCGCTCACTGCCGAGAAGATGAAGGAGTATCACCGTATCCTCAAAGCGGGCACGCTGGATGCCCAACAGGACTGGTTCGTCGTGGGTGATTGGAAGAAGCTGGGCAACGTTGTCGGCGAGACTGAAACCACCAAGCCAGAAGACGTTGAGGGTGCAATAGCAACGCTCCTTGCCAGCTTTCCGCAAAGCGAGGTGCTGTCGTTCGACGACATCATTGACTTCCACTGGCGCTTTGAGTCCATCCACCCGTTCCAGGACGGCAACGGAAGAATCGGGCGCATCATCATGTTTGAGCAGTGCCTGCAAAACGACATCCTGCCTTTCATCGTCCTGGACGATGAAAAGTATTACTACTACCGTGGGCTGCAAGAATACCCAACTGAAAAAGGCTTCCTGTTGGACACCTGCCGCAGCTTCCAGGACAAGTATTTTGCCACCTACAAAGATATGGTTGCTTAAGGGAACTCAAATACTAACCACAGCCAACTACACCTGACCAATACTTCTCTGCGATCTGAGAAACAGGGGGATGGCGGGGTTGGGGTTCGATTTTTGATACGCATACGCTACCTTACAGAACATGTCCGCGTCACTGATGGGACGGGCGACTATGCCGCTGAACTGGAGTTTGCCCAAGGCGGCAGAGGTTATGAAGACGCCTCCGGTCTCGAGTATGCTGAACTGCACCGTCTGTATCCCGAGCGTTGTTTCGTGGCGGCCAGGCACGAAGCCGCAACGCCTCATGGCGGATAAGGCACAGGTGGCATAGACTTCATCGCTGTGAAGGAGGATGCATTCATCGGCGAGATCGTCCAGGGCAAGCGTGTCGCGCGCGGCAAGAAGATGGCCCTCGGAGAGCAGGGCAATGAAACGGTTGTTGGAGACCACGCTATAGTGGAGGCCGCTTGATGTGGGTGTTCCAACGACAACGGTCATCGCAATGTCAATCTCGCCAGCCTTGAGCTCGTTGAGCAGATCCTGGGCAAGGCCAGAGCGAAACTCAAGTTTGAGCCTGGGATGGCTCAGCTTGAGATCCTTGACAACGGGGAAGGCGTACTCGTCAACCACATTGGGAAAGACCCCAATGCTCAACCGTCCATCCAGACAATGCTCTTGTTGTTGTAGCTGCATGACGAAGCGGTCATAGTCGTGCACAAGCTCCGTAAACGCCTCGGCGGTTTTCTCGCCCTGCTGGGTGAGCTCAAAGGCATTCTGCCGGTGCAGCAACAGCTTGCATCCGAGTTCCTCCTCCATGGCCAGCACATGGCGGCTCAGGGCAGACTGAGAAACAAAGAGCTTTCTTGAAGCGGCGGAGAAACTTTTGAGCCGAGCGACGGTACAAAACTCCCGCATGTGGTCGATTCGCATGCTTGCCTCACTTCCCTGAAACCTGTTAAAACCCGGCCATACCCAATTATTCCAAGAACGCAGAGCCCTCCCAAAAAACGCAGGGCATGATGGGTAAATCCTGAGAGATACTGTACTCGAGGGTTCGTTGGGATGGTGCATTGACGCAGGTAAACCAGCCAACGGGCTCAGCGCTATGATACCGCAAAATCTATACAAATCTATACAAAGGAGGAACCGGTGGTGGAAACAAATCCGGAGGCACCCGTAACAAAGACAAATCTCGAGGAACTCATTGCAGCCTATGGCGGGCCCATGAAGCTGTTGAGAAACGCCAAGCACAGGCCCGAACAGCTGGCACCGTACTCATCTGCGTTCTACCCGGTAGGGCCGGCAAAGCCGGAAGAGTTCTCAGACTGGGCAACCGAGCAGAAAGCCTGGCACGAGACTGCGGTACTCTTCGATTTGAACCACCATATGACCGAGATCGCTATCAGAGGCCGGGACGCGAGAAAGCTCGTGAGCAGTCTGGCAATCAATAGCCCTGATAACTTCCATGCTGGCCGAGCAAGCCAGATGGCGCTGTGCAACGCCGAGGGCTCTTCCATCACCGATGGTATCCTCTACAGCCTTGAAAACGATGAGTTTAACTTCGTTGGACCCAACATAGCCGTGGATTGGATAGAGTTTCAGGGAACTACGGGCGGTTTTGACGTGGAGCTTGCGCGTGACGAACGCTCGCCGGGCTACGCCGACGGGCGCGCCTTCAACCGGAGGCATTATCGCTATCAGATTCAGGGGCCCAGCGCGGTCAAGGTCATCGAAAAGCTGACCGGCAGGCCCTTTCCCGATGTGAAGTTCTTCCACTACGCTCCCATCCAGATAGGCGGTATTACGACAACGGCCCTGCGCCATGGCATGGTTGGCGCGGCTGGCCTGGAGCTCTTTGGGCCCTTTGAACAGCGCGAGGAAGTGCGCAACGCCATCATAGAGGCTGGTCGCGAGTTTGGCCTCAGCTTGGTGGGGACGCGCGCCTACTTCACCAATCCGCTGGAGTCGGGCTGGCTGCCCGTCCTGGTTCCAGCAATCTATTCGAGCGAGAGCACCAGGGCGTTCAGAAAGTGGATGCCCGCCACACACCCCGATGCCCTCTTCTCGTTGGAAGGCAGCTACTATTCCGAGCATATCGAGGACTACTACGTGACGCCCTTCATGCTCGGTTACCACAGGATCATCAAATTTGACCATGATTTCATTGGCAGCGACGCACTCAAACAGATGGATGCGAGCGGCAGTCGCAAGAAGGTCACGTTAGCCTGGAACGGCGAGGATGTCGCGCAGGTCTTTGCCGCCATGCTCACACGTGGCGACGACACTGTCAAGACGCTGGATCTGCCGGTTGTGGGCCGCGTGCTTTTGACCGACCGCTCCGCGGATGCCGTGCTGAGGGATGGAAAGCTAGTGGGCGTCTCGTTTTTGTCCGGGTATATCAGCACCGAGCGCACCATACTTTCGTTGGCAATCGTGGACAACGATGTTGAGGTGGGAGACGAATTGGTGCTTCTCTGGGGCGAGGCGGGCGGCCATAACGACACGCCGGTCAAGCCTACGAAGCTCTTTGAGATTCGGGCTACCGTCACCCCGACCCCGTATTCGGATTACGCACGCGAACACTATCGCGGCTGAGAGCGGGGTGGCTCGAGACAGCGAGCTTGGGCTCACCATGTGGAACTACAGGGAAGTGCCGATTACTTGCTTCCCTCATATCTTTTAAGGCA
>JAIRZP010000049.1 GCA_031267175.1 Coriobacteriales bacterium
CTCTGGCACGAGCACGCTGCTGAGCGCCGCCGACATCGCCGGCCTCACGGTGAGCCACCGCACGACGCACTGCAAGGCCTGTTCCAACGCCTGCCTGCTCACCATCAGCAGCTTTGGCACCGACGAGCAGACCGGGAGGAAGCGTCGCTTCATCACCGGCAATCGGTGCGAGAAGGGTGCCGGCATCAAGCCTGCCGTGGCTGACCTCCCCAACCTCTTTGCCTGGAAATACCGGCGTCTGTTTGAGGGCACGGAGCAGAACCCCTATGTTCCGCTGAGCGCCGAAGAGGCCACGCGGCCCACCATAGGCCTGCCACGCGTGCTCAATCTGTACGAGAACTACCCCTTCTGGTTCACGCTTTTCAAGGAGTTGGGCTTTGCCACTGTCCTGAGCGATGAGTCCGACAGTAGCACCTATGAGCGGGGGCTCGAATCCATGCCCTCGGAGAGTGTGTGCTATCCGGCCAAGCTGGCGCACGGCCACATCATGGACCTCATGGAGAAGGCGCAGGGTTCAGGCGCGGGCCAGACGAAGACCGCGGAGTCAGGAGAGCCGGGGCAAGCGCAGGAGAAGCAGGAGTCAGACAAGCCGGAGTCAGACAAGCTGCCGAGCCTCGGGCCGGATATTATCTTCATGCCCTGCATCCGTCACGAGCGCAAGGAGGACGAAGGCGCTCCCAACCACTTCAACTGTCCCGTGGTGGTGAGTTATCCCGAGGTCATCAAGCTCAACGTGGACGAACTTGAGCAGGGCACGGCCGAGCCCGCCTTCCTCAACCCCTTTCTGCCTTACGATAGCAAGACGCTTCTGCCCCGACGTCTTAAGGAGGAGTTGGACGTGTGGTGGGCCGCGCACCCCCACGCAAAGGGCACGGCTCCCTCGCTTGTCGAGCTTACCCGGGCGGTGGACGCGGCCTGGGCCGAGGACGAACGCTTCAAGCAGGATGTGCGCGATGAGGGCGAGCGGGTTCTCAGGTGGCTGGAAGAGACCCATCAGCACGGCATCGTGTTGGCCGGCCGGCCCTATCACCTCGATCCGGAGATCAATCACGCCATACCGGAGCTGCTGGCCTCCTATGGCCAGGCGGTGCTCACCGAGGACAGCGTGTCGCACCTGCTCAAACCGGAACGCCCGCTCCGGGTCGTTGACCAGTGGATGTTCCACAGCAGGCTTTACGCGGCTGCCAAGTATGTCACCACACGCAGCGACCTCGACCTCATCCAACTTAACAGCTTTGGCTGCGGCCTCGACGCGCTCACCACCGACCAGGTGCAGGAGATCCTCGAGCCTGCCGGCAAGGTCTATACCGTGCTCAAGATCGACGAGATCTCCAATCTGGGAGCGGCACGCATCCGTATCCGGAGTCTGCTCGCCGCTCTCAGAGACAAGCAGGAGGAAGAGTTCGCGTCAAGTGTGACCGCGGGCTCAGCCCCAGGCGTGCACACAGACGCCGACGCGCCCGCACCTCCAAGCACAGGTACAGCCTCACTCTCACGTTCAAACAAGGCAAGGCCCGTGTCCACCGCCATCGAACGACCCCAGTACACAGAGCAGATGAAGGCTGAGGGCTATACCATTCTGGCACCGCAGATGGCACCCATTCACTTTGAGATGCTCGGCGTGCTCTTCCACTATGGCGGCTACAACCTTGAACTCCTGCCGAGCGTGGACCAGGGGGCGGTGGAGGCCGGCCTCAAATACACCAATAACGACATCTGCTACCCCTCCATCCTCACCACCGGGCAGATCATGGAGGCCATCACCTCGGGACGCTACGACCTGGACAGGACTGCCGTCATCATCACCCAGACGGGCGGCGGCTGCAGGGCCACCAACTACATCGGGCTTATCCGCAAGGCGCTGAAAGAGTATGGCGCACCTCAGATCCCGGTCATCGGCCTGAGCTTTCACAAGGGTCTCGGCGAGACACACCCCGGCTTTACGGTGCCAATGAGTCTCCTGCGCCGCGCGGTCTACGTATTCCTGTATGGCGACCTGCTCATGCAGTGCCTGTATCGCACGCGCCCCTATGAGGCAGAGCCCGGCTCGGCGTACAGGCTCTACCGGCATTGGATGGAGCGCTGCAAGGAGCAGATCGGTACGAAGGTCAACCGCCGCATATTCAAGCGCACGGTGCGGCAGATGATACACGACTTTGACGAGCTTGAGCTCACAGACGACGGAAGCAAGCCGCGTGTGGGTGTGGTGGGCGAGATCCTCGTCAAGTTCCACCCTACGGCAAACAACGGCATTGTTGAGACCATCGAAAACGAGGGCTGTGAGTGTGTGGTACCGGGTCTCACGGAGTTCTTCCTCTTTGGCATAAGCGGCGGCATCTGGCAGCATCGCCAGCTCACCAAGCCGCTTAAGAGCGAACTGGGCACGCGGGCATCGCTCGCTCTGCTGAGCGCCTGGCGGAGACCCCTCACCCGGGCACTCGCCAAGTCAAAGCGATTTCATCCTCCGGCGGATATTTACGAGCTGGCCAGCTATGCGAGTGAGATACTCAGCCTTTGCAACAGCATGGGAGAGGGCTGGCTGCTCACCGCGGAGATGGTCGAGCTGATCAAGACCGGCACTCCCAACATCGTCTGTACCCAGCCCTTTGCCTGCCTGCCCAACCATGTGACGGGCAAGGGCGTTATCAAGGAACTACGCCGGCGCTATCCGCAGAGCAACATCGTGGCGGTGGACTACGACCCGGGCGCCAGCGAGGTCAACCAACTCAACCGCATCAAATTGATGATCAGTGTTGCGAAGGCCAACTTCAAGGCAGGAGAGTAACAGGTGGCAGCCAGTGCAGCAAAAGCCGGTGGGACAGCGGGGACGGGGCAACGGACCCACGTACCCCGGTGGGACAGTTGCCCCGTCCCCGCTGTCCCACCGGAACAACGCATGAACACTGAGAGGGCAGGCAAATTTGCTCGGGATAGCGGCTTTGAAGTGGTAGGCTCTCTTGACGTCAGCGGACTCTTTTTCAGGCAGGATGTGCGGGATATGTGCACGCCTGAGCTCTGTCCGCAGGGCTATGGACACAGTTGGAGCTGTCCGCCGGCCGCACCCGCGCTTGAGGAGCTGCGCGCCGAGGCCAGCCGCTATGAACAGGGCATCCTCGTACAGACCATAGGGGAGCTGGAAGACTCCTTCGACTTTGAAACGGTCGTTGAAACCAGCGCTCTGCACGCGGAACACTTCAAGGAGCTTGCCGACCGGCTGGCTGTAGAAGCAGACGGGCAGTTGCTCTGTCTTGGCGCCGGTGCCTGCAAGCGTTGTGCCTCCTGCAC
>JAIRZP010000093.1 GCA_031267175.1 Coriobacteriales bacterium
TTGATGGTGATGGAAACGCCGCGCTGCTCGGCGATATAGTTGGCGTTGACAAAGTTGACGGGGTCGTCGCTATGCTGAGAGAAGATACCGCGGAGCGCCGCCGTACCGAGCAGGCTCACGTCGTATTCGGCCAGGTCGCCACTCACGGTAAGCTCCACCGTGGTTATGGCCTCGCGGCTCAGTTGAGCCAGGATGACACCGAGCGTCTCGCAGGCCCCGATATACGGGGTCACCGCGCTCATGACATCGTCGGGCACCAGCTTGACGTTGACGGCCGTGGGCACCATCTTGTTGCTGAGCCCCAGCAGCACATACTCGGCAATCTGCACGCCCGCGCGCTCCTGGGCCTCTACGGTCGAGGCACCAAGATGGGGCGTTAGAATGACATTGCTCATGCCGTGCAAAGGCGAATTGGTGCAGGGCTCGGTCTCGTAGACGTCAATGGCCGCTCCGGCTATCTTGCCATTCTGGAGATATTCCACCATCTCGGCCAGATTGTAGATGCCGCCGCGCGCCGTGTTGACGAGATAGACGCCGTCCTTCATCTGAGCGTACTGCCGAGTGCCGAACATGCCGAGCGTCTCCTTGTTCTTGGGCAGATGCACGGTGATGAAATCGGCGAGGGGGAGCACCTCCTCGATAGTCTCATATTTGGTCACCCCAAGATTGGCCGCGCGCTCGGCGGAACAGTAGGGGTCGTAGCCGATGAGCTGCATGTCAAAGGCGGCGGCGCGCTGGGCCACGAGCCCTCCGATGCGCCCGAGACCGAAGATGGCGAGCGTTTTCTGAAACAGCTCGTTACCGGTAAAGGCGGCGCGATTCCACTCGCCCTTTTGCATGGAGGCATTGGCCTCGGGCGTCTTGCGGGCACTGGCGAGGATGAGGCACATCGCCTGTTCGGCGGCGCTGACCACGTTGGAAGTGGGGGCATTGCAGACGATGATGCCCCGCTCGGTGGCCGCTTCAACGTCCACATTATCTACGCCCACGCCGGCGCGTCCGATAATCCTGAGGCTCGTGCCCGCCTCAATGACCTCACGCGTGGCCTTGGTGGCACTCCGCACGATGAGGGCGTCGTAGCTGGGGATGACCTCCACGAGTTCTTCCGGGCTCATGCCCAGCTTCACGTCAACGGCAAGACCGGCCTCTTCCAGCAGCTTGATGCCACTCGGTGCCAGCTTTTCTGCAATCAGTACCCTCATCGGTCCTCCTCCTCGGCCATCAACACAGCCTCGGCGGCCTTGATGCCCGCGCCCGGCTCAAAGCTGTAGCCCAGCTCGCTGAGCGTCATCTCCAGTGCGACAAGCGTGGTGGTGATATCAAAGTCGCCAAAGTAGCCGAGGTGGCCGATGCGGATGATACGGCCCGCGTACTCGTCCTGGCCGCCGGCAATGGTCACGCCATGCCTGCCCTTCATTATCCTGACCAGCTCCTTGCCATCGATGCCGTCTGGCACCCACACGGGTGTGACCGCGTTGCCACGGCCCTCAGCAGGAGCAAAGAGCTCCAGGCCCAATGCCTCCACACCCTCGCGGGTGGCCTCGGCAAGACGGGCGTGGCGCGCGATGATGTGCTCCAGGCCCTCCTCCCGCATCATCTTGAGCGACTGGTCGAGGCCTATCATCAGGCTCACCGCCGGGGTAAAGGGCGTGGTGTCCTTCTCCAGGCTCTTCAGGTACTTCTTCCAGTCAAAGTAGAACCTGGGGAGGGTGGCTCGCTCGTAGGCGCGCCAGGCCTTGGGGCTCACGGTCACGGCGGCGAGCCCCGGAGGCAGCATGAGGCCCTTCTGCGAGCCGGTCATGACCACGTCGAGGCCCCAGGCGTCGGTCTCGCACGCAACAGCGCCAATGCCGGTGATGGAGTCAACGATGAGCACGCAGTCTGCGTACTCCCTGACTATACGGCCTACCGCCTCCACGTCGTTGAGCACACCCGAGGAGGTCTCGCTCTGGGTTACGACGACGCCGCGGGTGGCCGGATGGGCCTCAAGGTGCGCGGCGATGTCGGCCGGGTTGACGACCTCCTGCCAGCCGTACTCCAGCACGGTGACCTCCAGCCCGTAGACCACGGCAATCTGCACCATACGCTCACCAAACTTGCCGTTATGGCAGACGAGCACCTCGTCGCCCGCGCAGAAGCAGTTGGCGATGGAGCTTTCCAGGGCGCCGGTACCCGAGCTGCAGAACAGCAGCACGTCGGACTGCTCGGTCTGGAAGACATACTTGAGGCCCTCCACGCAGCCCTGCACCACGGCGTTGAACTCCGGGGTACGGTGATGGATCATCGGGCGGGCCTGTGTGAGAAGCACCTCCGGCGGCACTGGAGTGGGGCCAGGGGTCATCAGGTATTTCTTTTGCATGTAATTCCTTTGAACGCGCGAATGTCTCTTCCTCTGATTATAACCATATGCGGCCTGCTTCTGCAAAGTCAGACCGTACCGCCATAGGCTCCCGCGTCGTAGGCGGGGCTTGTTACTACCGAGAAGTGGAAGACGGGGCGGTCGACGCGTTTGATGGTGAGGGGCATATGGGGCATGCCGGCGGGGCAGAAGATCATCGTCGAGGTCGTGAGGGTGTGCTTCTCTCCGTCCACCCATACCTCGAGTTCCGCGCCGAGATCGTAGGGATGGTCCGGGTCGGAGCCCATGAAGCCGATGATCTCGTCCGTGTCGTGGACGTGCTCCTCAAAGACGGGGGACTTCTCGGGCACGGCAAAGTACCAGGCGGTGTTCATCTGAAACGCACCTGGGACCACGTTGCCGTCCATCCAGAGGACGCGCCGGGCAAACCGGCTGTACATCTCCTTGAAGGCCGCGCTGGGCATGGGTGGATCCTTGAGTTCGGTGACGACATAGGCGCTGCTCGGCAGTCTCTCCGTCTGTGCTTTCGCCTGTGATGGCATGGTTCCTCCTCTGGTGTTGGCTGCTTGCAAAAACTGTGCTATACTTCATCCATTATATAACGTCATTCTGGGCAGCAGGGGTTGCGTATGTGGAACAGAACGAAAGACCATAACAGTACCATCCCTCACAGGGAACAACACGGCTTTACCCTCGTGGAGCTTATCGTTGGCATCATGCTGGCGGCACT
>JAIRZP010000109.1 GCA_031267175.1 Coriobacteriales bacterium
TCGATGCGATCGATCTCTCCGTAGGTAAGGCCGCTCTGCACGGCGGTTTTGGTAGAGGTGCCAATGACCTCCGGAGGCGTGGTGATGTCGATGCGTGGCAGACGGGCAGCGGCGGCAAAGAGCGCGTCAGCGGAGGTAGTGAGCCCCGGCGCGATGATGCCTCCCACAAAAGCTCCGCTTCTGTCGATTACCTCGATATTGGTAGCGGTGCCAAAGTCCACGACGATAACCGGCGAGCCATACAGTGCGATGGCGGCGACGGCATCGGCTATCCTGTCCGCGCCAATCTCCTCCGGGTTCTCGTAGCCGTAAGAAAAGCCAACCGAAGTCTCATAGCTCAACAACAGGGGCTCCGAGTCGCTGAGCTCACGCGCAGCCTGGGTCCAGCTACTGGAGAGTGACGGCACCACCTAGGCAATGGCCACGTGCTGGATGCTGAGAGGCTCCCGACTCGCTGCCAGGAGTGCTCGCAGACAGGCCAAAAGCTCATCGGCCGTGTCGGTGGCACGGGTTGAGAGGCGCCAACTCTCCGCGAGCTCCGCGCCTTGATAGACCCCCAGATGGGTCTGGGTATTGCCAACATCTGCAACCAACAGCATAACGACCTCCCACAACACTCCAACAAAGCGGCAACGAACAAAGCGGCAACGAACGAATCTGACCAACCATTGTAACGCAGCCGCGTGGTATCATGGTTACGACCGAAGAAGGTTACTATCGTTGAAGGGAGACCACATGACTGACACTCCAGCCCATATTCTCGTTGTTGACGACGAGCCTTCCATAACCGAGTTTGTCAGCTACAATCTGCGCAAAGAAGGCTACGAAGTGAGCATAGCCGCCGACGGCGCCTCGGCTTTGGATCTTATCAATTCCCAACACTTTGACCTGGTTATCATGGACGTGATGCTGCCCAATATGGACGGCTACGAGGTGGTGCGCCGCATACGCGCGAACTACACCATGCCCGTGCTGTTTCTCAGCGCCCGCGATACCGAGCTTGACAAGGTCGTTGGTCTGGAGATAGGCGGCGACGACTATCTGGCCAAGCCCTTTGGAGTGCGGGAGCTTATCGCCCGTGCCAAGGCCCTGCTCCGACGCTCGGCAAGCCAGGAAAACGGTGGCCTCGGCGATGACTTTGACGAGGTCATCGAGGTCAGCGGCATCAAGCTGGATGAGGGAACCCACATCGCTGTGAGCGACAAAGGCCCCATTGAACTGACGCCCCGCGAGTTTGAACTGCTGGCGGCCTTGATGCGTCACGCCGGCAAGGTGCTCTCCCGCGACCAGCTTCTCCATGATGCCTGGGGATGGGAATACCTGGTAGAAACCAAGACGGTGGATACGCACGTCAAGCGTCTGCGCGATAAACTCGAGGCGGCCAAGGTTGATCCAGGGCTGATAGAGACCGTCCGCGGCTATGGGTACAGGTTCAAAGTGCTCTGATCATCGTATCGCTGGGAGCCCGCTTGCATTACAAAACACTGAGGATACTGCTGGCCTTTATCTCCGCGACTTTTGCCATGCTGGTCTGTCTGGGCATCGCCGCGTTGGACTTTGCCCAGGTCAGCGACCAGATATGGGTACTCGTCTTTGTGTTGCCATTGGGCCTTCTGGCCTTTATCTGCGCCTACGCCACCACGGGCTTTTATCTGGGCCCGCTGGGCAAGGTCATGCTGAGGGTCAAACAGCTTGCAGACGGTAGGCTCTCCGTGCAGTTCATGGATGAGAGAATGCTCCGTGCGCCGCTGGGCGTGCAGGAGCTGGCTGTGGAGCTGGACTCGGTGGCTGCCCGCATGCGCACTCAGGTGTCCGAGGCAGCCGCAGAAAGCAAACGCCAGAATCAGTTTGTGAGCGATGTCTCGCACGAGCTACGCACGCCGCTCACGGCTATCCGCGGTGCCGCTGAGACGATGATGGACGAGGACATCTCCTATGAGGACCGCCGCCGCTTCTGTGAGAGCATTGTGCGAGAAAGCGAGCGGCTCACCCGCCTGGCCAACGAGCTGCTCACCCTCCAGCGCATCGACGGTAGGGGAGAGATAGTGCTCGAACGTGTCAACCTGCATCAGGTGGTGGAACAGGCAGCCACGCTGCTCGCGCCACTCCTGGAAGAACGCAGGGTCCAACTCACGGTTAACGGAGAGGCCCCCGATGTCCTCGGCGACACCGACCGCCTGCAGCAGGTCACCGTCAATCTCATCGAGAATGCCAGCCGTTTTACCAATCCCGAGCATGGGCATATCTGGGTGGAACTCTCCGGCATCAAGGGGCACAGTATCATTGCCGTAAGGGATAATGGCAAGGGCTTTGGCGATGTGGACCCGGCACGCCTCTTTGACCGCTTCTATCGGGGCGACGCGAGCCGCGCACGTACCACGGGTGGCACAGGTCTGGGCCTCACCATTGTCAAGGCCATAGTAGCGTCCCATGAGGGAACGGTCGAAGCGGTAAACTTGCCGGATGGCGGCGCTTGTTTTATTGTTGCAATACCGTCCCTGCCACCCCGTTCGGAGTAACATGCCTGCCTTGCTCTCACATCACCTTTTTGGCCGCGCGCTTCTGGCTCGCGAGAATAATCGGGCCTTTCTGACCCGCGATGCCCGCGATGCCTTCCTCTTGGGCAATCAGGGGCCCGACCCGCTTTTCTACGCCGTGCGCACGCCGTATCTCATAGGCATCACCAACCTGGGTATGCGCATGCATCACGAGCATATCAAGGAGTATCTTGGTATCTGGCGCGACATGCTCGACCGCCTCCAGATCAAAGACCACGTGCACGAGGTCCTCCGTGCCTATGTCTACGGATTTATCTGTCACTACGACCTGGACCGAGCGGTGCACCCCCTGGTGTACGCGTTTGAGGAGGCAATCTGCTCCGCGGGCGTAGAAGGCCTCGGACCGCGTGACCACTCCTTTGTGCATGGGCAGATAGAGGCCGACCTGGATGTCTATGAGCTCTATCGTCTCACAGGCCGTACGGTTGAGGAGTACCATATTCCCAAGCAGGTTCTGTATGCGAGCGACGCGGTGCTTTCGAGTATCGACACGCTGTACGGGGCCGCCGCCCGCGTCTTTGGCATCGCGGTGCCGCGCGCTGTTCTTACCCGTAGCGTCAAGGATATGCGCATGACGGTGCGCCTGCTCTATTCTCCCAGCGGCATCAAGCGCGGGCTTCTGGGCAGGGCGGAGCGTCTCCTGCGACCGCACAGCCTGTTGCAGGCCATGAGCCACCGTGTGGATGCGCACACGGATGTCTGGTATGCCAATGAGAGCAGAGAGCCGTGGCTGCACCCTGAGACGCGTGACGAGAGCCGTCAGTCGTTCAACGAGCTGTTTGACGCCACGCTGGACACGGCGGTAGCCGATATGCGGCTTTTCAGAGAGGGTGCGCCGATAGCGGAGATAATCCAGGGCCTGGATTTTTCCGGCAACACGGCGCGTGAGAAGGCCTACCATAGGGAGGCAAAGCGCTGATGCCCCCTCACTCTTCACCTTCTTCTGTTCCTGCTTCACCTCCGTCCGCCTCTTCCGAGCCCGAGCGCCAGAGCGCTGCCGATACACGTATTACCCCGGACGAGGACCGTTTCAAGCGGCGTTTCAAGCGGGTATTGCTCAAAACCAATGCGCCCCGCATGCTTGCTTTGTGCATAACGTTTGTGGTGTTTCAGGCGGCGATGCTTGTGCTGGGCATGCTGGGCGTGCTTGCTCCCCCGGGCCTTGAGGCGGGCACGTATGGGCTTGACAACGGTTCCCGAGTTGCCCTTGAGGGCATCGCGCTTGCTGCGGGCGTGGTCTATGCCCTGCTCTTTGCTGCGGTCGTCCTGGGGTTCTTCCGCCGGCCACAGACACAGAACCTGCTTGTGCAAACCGGCCTGGTGGTTCTCAGCTGCCTGCAACTCGCCCTCTTCTTTGTGGCGCTTTCCGGCGGACATCCTCTGTTCTACTATGTAGTATACGTACTGATGCTGGGCGTGCTCCCTGTTCTGCCGCGTGTGCAAGGCACCGCGTATCTCTGCGTATTCTCGGCCCTGTGCCTGCTTCTGTTCCTGCTGGTTGCCCCGCCTGCCCCTGCCACCTATAGTGCGTCCTGGACAGCGCAGGCCTGTATCGCGCTCATGGCGTTTTTGGCGGGCCTGGCTGCCTCCTGGCTGAGCTTGGGCCTTGCAAGGGCCAAAGCCCTCATGCAAATGCAGCTCAAGCAACAGGAGCGGGAGCGGGAGGCCCTCATAGAGGACAGCATCGCCTGGTATAAGGAAAAGGCCCGCACCGCAGAAGCCGCCAACCTCGCCAAGACGCGTTTTCTCACGCGGGCAAGCCATGAGCTGCGCACCTCCATGAACACTATCTCTGGCATGGTGTTTTTGGCAGAGAAGTCCGAGAACGCGGCAAGCAGGCAGGAGAGCCTCGACTCCATAGATGAAGCGTCGCAGAAGCTGAGTGGCATCGTCAATAGCTTCATCGACACGGTCAAGACTGAGCTGGATCTGGTAGGGGACGACCTCGATCAGCAATTTGCCCTCATGAGTTCCGATGCGGCACGGCCCAAACGGAGGGGCGGGCACGTTACAGCGCCGGATCTCAGCGGGTTCACTATCCTGATTGTCGAGGACATAGAGACCAACCGCCTGGTGCTGAGAGAGTACCTCAAAGACACGCAGGCCCTCATAGAGGAGGCTCCAAACGGCAGGGTGGCCGTAGAGATGTTTGCCGCCTCCGCCGAAAACCACTACTCCTTCGTTTTCATGGATCTGTTGATGCCAGAGATGAACGGCCACGATGCCACCCGTGCCATCCGCAAGATGGAGCGCGCCGATGCCCTGAGTGTTCCCATTGTCGCGGTGAGTGCCAATGCCTTTACCGAGGACGTTGAGGCCTCTCTGGCGGCAGGCATGGATGCCCATCTGGCCAAACCGGTAGAGCGGGCCACCATCTTCCGCACCCTGATTGAGAGGCTGACATGATTGCACGGTATTCCCGCCCCCAGATGTCCCACATCTTTTCGCTCGAAAACAAATACGCGCTGTGGCAGGAGATAGAAGTGCTGGCGGTGGAGGCCTTTGCAGAACTGGGTGCTGTGTCCCGTGAAGAAGCGGCGTGGATACGAGCCCACGCCAACTTTGATGTGGCGGCAATTGCCGAGATTGAGGCCACGACCAACCATGATGTCATCGCGTTTCTGACGAACCTGGGACAGTATGTGGATGCGGACGTGCCCGCCGACCAGCCCAAGCCCTCGCGTTGGGTGCATTACGGCATGACGTCTTCTGACCTGGGAGATACCGCGCTGTGCTGCCAGATAGTGCAGGCATTCGATTTGATACTGGCAGCAGTACGCACGCTGGGCCAGAGCTGCAAACGCAGGGCCCTTGAAGAGAAGGATACCCTGTGCGTGGGCCGTACTCACGGAGTCCACGCTGAGCCGATGACCTTTGGCATGAAGTTTGGGGCCTGGGCCTGGGCCTTGAAGCGCGCCGAACAGCGACTCCTGGATGCCCGTGCCCAGAGCGCGGCGCGCGGTGCCCTCAGTGGTGCCGTCGGTTCCTACTCAAGTATAGACCCGGCGGTGGAGGCCTATGTCTGCGAGCATCTGGGACTCACGCCCGACCCGCTCTCCACCCAGGTCATCGCGCGCGATAACCACGCGCACCTTGCCGCTGCCCTGGCCGGTTGCGCCGCTACGCTGGAGCAGATTGCCACGGAGATCCGCGCGTTACAGAAGACCGATACGCTCGAGGCCGAGGAGCCCTTTGTCGAGGGACAGAAAGGCTCGAGCGCCATGCCGCATAAGCGCAATCCCATTACCTGTGAGCGTGTGTGCGGCCTCGCGCGTGTCATCAAGGCCAATACGCAGGTGGCGCTCGACAACGTGGCGCTGTGGCACGAGCGCGATATTTCCCATTCCTCTGCCGAGCGGGTGGCCCTGGCGGATTCCTTTATCGCACTGGATTACATCCTCGCTAAGACGCAGTGGATTATCGACGGGCTGGTACTGTACCCGGCCAACATGTTGGCCAACCTTGAGCGTACGCGCGGGCTCATCTATTCCAGCAAGGTCCTGCTCGCCCTGGTAGATGCCGGCATGACGCGCGAGGCGGCGTATACCCTCGTGCAACGCACGGCCATGGAGGTGTGGAGCGAGATCCAGCAGGCCCAGCCAGGCCCCGGCTTTCGTGAGCGCCTGGAGGCCGACCCGGAGGTCGCGGCACGGCTGAACACTGCAACCCTCGCCGCAATCTTTGACCCCTGGGGCTTTCTCGGCAAGGTGCACGTACTCTTTGAGCGCCTGGAAGACCTGGAGTTCTGAGCGGGGTTCCCCGGCGGACATCACGCTCCGCAGGGGCCTCGACATTGGCCTCGACAGGCAAAAGCGCATCAAACCTGTTATACTGAGTGTCCAACGTTTTGGTTACACGCGGTTTTGTAGCCACCCATGTTCGATAAGATGACTAAACGTACCCACGAGCAGTAACGGGAGAACAGCGATTATGCATACCAATAGAGCGCCTCACTACCTTGTGGCGGGCACACTCAGAACGATCTTGAGTTGTGCTCTCATAGTCATTCTGGTCATGACACTTCTCGTACCCTTCAGCCTCTCCTCCGCATACGCGGCACCCACTTCGGCAGAAAAGCAGGCCGAGGCCGACGAGGCCAGCGCCGCGCTTGCGGTTGCCGAGGAAGAGATGATA
>JAIRZP010000139.1 GCA_031267175.1 Coriobacteriales bacterium
GATGACATCACCTGGCTCAGAGAAATCGAGACCTGCAAGGTGCGCGGCGCGGACGGCTACCTCTATGAGCCCTGCTGGCTGGCTCCGGAAGATGCCGAGGCACGCGGGCTCAAGCAGGGCGACATCGTCAAAATCACGAACGAGCGCGGTACGATCCTCGGTGGCCTGCGTATCTCCGAGCGCGTCATTCCCGGTTCTGTGTTCATGAACAAGGGTTCACGGGCCGACCCGATTGGCCCCCATCTGGATCGCGGCGGCTCTACCAACCTGCTCTCGCCGGAAGGCCCGATTTCCGAGCATTGCTGGGGCTTTGTGGTCACGGGCTACCTCGTGGAAGTGGCCAAGACCACCAGCAGCGAATGGGCGAGCTGGAAGGAACTCTACCCCGAACATTTCGAGCGCGACTATGACCCGGCGGTAGGTCCCAACTACCACTCCTGGGTTGTAGAGGAGGGATGAGCGATGAAGACATTTCTCATAGATCTGGACAGGTGCACCGGCTGTTATGGCTGCCAGATGGGCTGCAAGGATGAGCACTGCAATCAGAGTTGGCTGCCCTATGCCGAGGCACAGCCCGATACCGGCCAGTTTTGGATGCATGTCAAGCAGTACGAGCGGGGGCAGAAGCCGCACGTCAAGGTCAGCTATATTCCCACGCCCTGCCAGCGTTGCGAAAACGCCCCCTGCATGGCTGCCGCAGAAGATGAAGCCATGTATCTGCGCGAAGACGGTATGCCGATAATCGACCCCGCCAGGGCCAGGGGACAAAAGGCCATAGCCGATGCCTGTCCCTACGGCGTTGTTTTCTGGAACGAAGAGCTGGAAATCCCGCAGAAGTGTACCGGTTGCGCCCACCTCATTGACGGCCAGGACGAGTTTATCAACGTGCCGCGTTGCTTTGATAACTGTCCCACGGGAGCCATCGAGTATGGCGAGGAATCCGAGCTTGACTTAGAGGGTGCCGAACTGCTCAATCCGGAGTTTGGCACGCAGCCGCACCTCTGGTATAAGGCATTGCCCAAGCGCTTTGTGGCCGGCATTGTGTACGACCCGGTTGAAAAAGAGATAGTCGAAGGTGCGAGCTGCACGCTGGTAGGAACATCCGGCACGTTTACGGCGACCACCGATGACATGGGTGACTTCTGGCTCCGCGGCCTGCCCAGGGACGACTTCACCCTGACCATTGAGGCGGGAGGAAAGAGGAAGACGCTGCCGGTTTCCACGAGGGAGAAGGACATCGGACTGGGTGACATCGCTTTGACTTGAGAACCTCAGGCTGCTCCCCTCGCTCGGCATCTTCTGTGACGCGAGAGGAGCACAATACGGCAGGGAGAGATACATGTGCTTTAGGCCAGCAGGAATAAGTATCGGTTTGAACAAATGCCAGGAATGCGGCAAGGTTAACAAGCCCACTGCCACGGAATGTGTGGCGTGCGGACTGCACTTGGAACAGCCGTCGAACGACATAGAGTGTCCGGTGTGCGGCGCCAGGAACCCTCCAACAGCCAAAACCTGCTCCGCGTGTGGAGCCACCGAGGAACAGATTATCGCAGCCTCAAAAAAGAAGGGAGCATCCACGATGCGGGCACCAGGTGCTCCGGGAGCTCCGATAGCGCCCAAAGCACCCGGAGCGCCCACGGCACCAAAAGCTCCTGGAGTGCCTGGTGCGCCAAAAACGCCCGAAGCACCCGTTGCGCCGGGTAGGCCCAAGACCCCTGGTGCACCCGGTTAAGGCACAGCCTGGGGCACGGCATCGGTCATTCCCTAACTAAGAGAAAGGAACACACATGAGCAAGGAAATGAGCAAGGATATATTGGATCTCGACGGTCGCGTGGCCTTTATCACGGGTGCCAGCAGCCGAGGCATCGGCAGCGGCACGGCCAAAGTTCTGGCCAAACATGGTGCCGAGGTCTTTATAACGGCACGGCGAGAAGAGGACCTACAGAGGCAGGTCGCTGCAATCGAGTCCGAGGGCGGCCAGGCAGCCTATGCTGTCTGCGACGTCAAGGAAGAAGAGCAGGTCAAGGCTGCTGTAGAAAGCTGCATAGCGAGGTTCGGCCGCTTGGATATCATGGTGCTGGCGGCCGGTATTTCTGGAGAGTACTGCGAAGACGTGGACTTTGATACGGATAACTGGCGAAATGTTCTCGGAACCAATCTGGACGGGGTCTACTTCTCAATGATGTACGGCTATGACCATCTTGTTGCCAGTGGCAACGGCGTGATTATCCCCGTGCTGTCGATGGCTGCCTTGAAGGTGGCGGGCACACTGGACTACACCGCCACCAAGGGTGCCCTGCTTCGTATGGTGCCGTGGTGCGCCAAGAACATGGGGCCGCAGGGCATCCGCGTCAACGGCATTGCGCCGGGCCTTATCGATACCGACATGACCAATCCCCCTGGCTGGGACACCTCCGAGATGCTGCATAAACCGGCAGCCGAAAAGGCCCCTTTGCGTCGCTGCGCCACCATTGAGGATTGCGCAAACCTGGTGCTCTTCCTGGTCTCGGAGGCCGCGCGCAACATCACCGGCCAGGTCATCGCCATCGATGCCGGCGAAGCAATGATAGAGTAGAGAGGAACAGCAATGGACAAAACCTTATTCTCGGCGATACTACAGGTAGGGATTGTTGTTGACAACATCGAAGCCTCCATGGATCGTTGGCGCGAATACGGCTTTACCACTTGGTCGGACATCATCCCCGTGGATGAGAACACCAGTCCCGATACCAGGCAGTTCGGCGAGCCGCTCGTCTACTCCACCAAAATCGCGATGTGTGATGATCTGGCTGTGCAGATAGAGCTGATCGAGCCGGTGAGTGGTGATTCGATCTACAGGCGGTTTTTGAAGGAACATGGCCCAGGCATCCATCACCTGATACTGGAGACCCGTGACGGCGAGTTTGGCAAAACGGTGGAGTTCGTGGATCAACGCTGCAAAGGGGAGGTGATGATCCAGGGTGGCGACCCGGATTTGCAATTCCGCTACTACGACCTGGAAAAAGACCTCGGCTTTGTCGCAGAGTTCTTTGGTGACCTGAACGAGTGAGCTACCCAGGTCGGTGCGGTTTATGATGATCCACGGTCCATCTCACGCTATTGGCTCTACCCATTCTCTGACACAGAGCTTGTAGTTATTCGAACCGGTGAGTATGAATCTAAAGACGAGCGAGGATCTTCTCGATGACCAGTCTACCAGCTACAGCGGGGTCGTATCCCAGATCATTTTTAGCAACGAGGCTGTTGATGTCTTCGAGAAAGACCCTGTCCTCTAGTTTCGCTTCAAGGTTATGAATCATTTGTGCTGCACTGATGTTTGCCTGTCTATAAGGCCCAAATGCTGCAATAATCTTTTCGGGATCAAGCCTGAGCAGCTCTAAGGCAAGCCAGATGTCGAATAGATCCCTTCCCTTCGACCGCTGGTAAAGCGCACGGATTTTTGTTGCAGCAAGTTCCTCTACTTGGAATACCTGGATGTTGGCACTGTCTGAATACCA